>DZBC01000009.1 GCA_022729835.1 Sulfuricurvum sp.
GGGTGGCCGGATCAAAACGTCACGGGTGGCCGGATGGGTGCGTTTTTTGCAGTCGGCATGCGTGAAGGGATGCGGACTGCACGGCGTGGGCGATATCGGCTTTGAAGGGTGCAAAGCGAAGGTGGATGGGGTGAGTGTTCCAGGGGTGCATATCAGCATCGGCGGAAGCTTGGAGCATGGCAAAGGAGAAGGCCGCGTGCTCTATAAAGCTGTGCCGCTCGAAGAGGCCAAAGAGCTTGTGGCGGCTTTGATGCGCCGCTATGCGCAGGAGCGGCTTGAGGGAGAGAGCTTTGGGGGCTATTATACGCGGGTGCTAAGGTTTGAAGAGCTAAAGTAGCTTTTCAACCTTGCTTCGGATTTTAAAAAGCTTAATAATTTTCACGATAAATTAACCTTCCATATACCACATGCGATGTTTGCCATCTGTCTTTGTCGTGCAGTAATTTTATCTTCACTCCATTCATCATAATGAACCGGTATATTATTTGTAATTTTAAACACACTACTTCTATAAGCTTCGATTTTTTTACTATAGGCAACATTTCCCAAATCCCTATTAATACTTGTTTCAAGCGGTGTTATATTACCAAGTCGATACAACGATCGCTCAAAGGACTGATCGTTAATATAACTCCATTCTTCAGACGGATTTTCCGGCAATATATGTTCAAGATTGTAACTGCTGCTTTCAAAATCAAAATCTTGTCCTGATTGTTGTTTTTCTATTTTAAACAAAATATATCTAACAATTTTTTTATTCCGTGAATTTGTAGTCTTTAATTCCTTATCTGAAAACGAAGCTTTAAATGTTTGGTCGCTGGGATAAATCGTTTCTAAGATAGCACAAACTTCATTTAATGTCTGTATCTCATTATTAGACAATTTGAACGCTATTTCACTGTACAATCTTTCTTGATCATGGGTTTGCATATTGCATATTACGTTGTACCTGAATGATAAAATTGAAACATATCTCAGAATTTTTGTAAATATTTCTCGTTCATTTTCACCAAATTTTGCAAAGCTTGCCATAAGCATTGCTAACGGTTGTCTGACATTAAACATCTGCAACTCTGCAAGCCAACTACGCTCATCCGGAGTCCAAAAATCATCGTTCGCATTTCTAAGTGCCGCATAAATCAACGATGAGCTATTTAAACTTCTTATGAGTGAAAATGCCTGCTCTTTTGTGGTAATTTTTTTGCGTATTGTCTTAAAAAGATCAGATTTTCTTACCAGTTTATTTTTACTATTCCAATAAATTCTTAAAAACTCCGGAAAGCTCTCACTTCCTAATTCTCCTACAATTTTCTCCCATGTTTCTTCAAGTGATTTCAGTTCAGTATCATGAGTTATAGATGAGCTGATTATAGAAAATAGATAATTTTTCAAAAGGTCCGTAGCAGAGAGTCTTACCCCTCTTGCATTAAGGGTTTCAAAAACTTTGAACGCATTGAGTTCATCGGTTACAGTAATGACGGTAAAAAACAGTTTATCTACAATGGTATCAATAAAACCGGCAACTTTTGCACCATGTTTTTTAGCATAGTTACCTATCTGATCTTTAAACCAAAGAAAAGCTTTTCTTAATAGATGCTCTGATGAATTTAATCCCCTTTGAGGGGGAGTCTCTAACGGCACTAAATAGGTTTGATAGAATCTATTATTATGACGATTGAGCTCCAATTTGCTTCTAGGTATTAATGTCACCGGATCGACATATCCGATATAGCTATTTCTTAAATATTCAAGTCTCTTTGTATTGTTTTCAGTATCGTGTCCATCATTGGCAATATCTTGCAAAACTGCAAGTGAAGATAAAATCATTAAGCTGATTGTAGTGATTCTCTGTTGCCCGTCGATAATATCAAATTGTTTGCTATCACTTGATTGTAACACCAAATATCCCATGTAGTGTGACTCTTCACCTTCTTCATCAAACATTGCCATGATGTCTTGCCAAAGGTCATCCCACTCATCGGCGCTCCATGAATAGTCTCTTTGAAATGCAGGAATTTTATATCTTAGTCCATTGCCAAGCAGTTGCCTAAAAGTGCTGTTTGTCGTGTTGAAATTTAAATTAGCCATCTGCTACTCCTCAATCTATAGCTATCTTTCAAAAGCTGACGCAAATTCGAGGCAAATCCCCTCGGACCCAGTTGAGGATTGATTGTAGCGAATGTGAGCGTGATTAGGGCTTACAAGTGCTGTATTTTGCTCTTTATTCGGACTATAACACGCTCTCTTTTCGGTTCCCTTTAAGCCTTTTCACACACCGCTACACCCAACCTTTGATCAAGGTCAAAAGATTTAATCGGCAAAGATGCCACAATGTCCTGATTCAAAACGTAAAAGGACACTTATGCGCTTACTCGCGACACTTACCCTTGCAACACTCGGCCTCTGCGCCGCTCTTTCGGCTAACGACGGTGCGGCTCTGTACAAAAAATGCGCGGCTTGCCACGGTGCAGCCGGTGAAAAATCGGCGCTCGGCAAGAGCAAAATCATCAAAGACCTTGGAAAAGAGGCATTTGTAAGCTCATTAAAAGGCTATCAAGACGGTAGCTACGGCGGCGCTTCTAAAGCCCTGATGGTCGGTCAAGTCAAAAACCTCACCCCTGAGCAGATCGACGCCATCGCCGCGTTTATCATCAAATAACCCCCCCATCCGGCCTGCCTAGGCCGGTTGATTCAAGCAGCACGCGATTGTTTCACTCCTCCTACACATTCCTCCTTGGCGTTGCTGCTTGACCCAGCGCCCTTTTCAGAAATTCATATTCAAAAGATCGATCAAACCTTTGTTGATCTGATCATAAGCCATGATCCTGCTGCCGCCGTTTTTTTGCATGAACTGCTCAGCCTCGGCTTTGGATGCGAAAGGGATCAGATCGTCGCCCACGCTGCTGACAACGTGTGAGCCGTAGACGTAGTACGCCTTGGTCGCATCTATCATATCGAGCGTCGCGTAGTCCACCACGTAGCGCTCTTTGACGCTTTGTTGCTCCTCCGGAGAGATGCCAAAGAAATAGCGCATCATTGTCTTGAAGCTCGAAAAGTAGTAGATCTTTCCATCCTCCATCTTGGACAGCGCCACCCACTCGGGATGCTGGTAGAGCGGCTTTTGGGTCACCTTGCATGTAACGCTCTTGTCGAGTTTGAGTTTGCTGCCGACATCCGCAGCACCAAGCAGCAAGGCACAGCCCAAAAGAGAGACTAAAATTTTCATATGACACTCCTATAAAATATCTTTGGTAGAGAAATAACGATACCCCAGCGCCGAGAGGATCAGCCCCATCGCGATCGGATAGGCAATCGCAAAGGCCAAAAACACCTCGGCACCGAAGGTATCAAGCACATAATAAGCACTCGGCCCCAGCACGGTGAGCTCAGGGTCAAAGAGCAAAAACGAGCCGATGCGAAACCCCTCGATGGGGTTGAGAAACGAGAGCAGTACGACGAGCTTTTCGCTCACCCCTTGCTGCATCATCACCCCCAGCAGCACCACATCGAGCAGCAAAATGCAAAGCAACCAGATGAAAAAGGCGCTGCCCGTGGCCATTTCGCTGTTTTTGAGCATCGTCGAGAGGATGAAGCTCACGCCTAGAAAAAAGAGACACAAAGCAAAGAGCAGCGCGCTGTACAGTAGCAGCAGCGCAAAAGGGATCGGCAGGCTTTTGGCCAAGCCGATCACCACCGCCAGCATCATCGCGCCAAAAATCGGCAGATAGACCACCGTTAGCCGCCCGATCCACTTGCCCCAGTAGTAGTCGCGTTTGGAGATGGGAAAAGAGAGCATATACTCCAGCACGTGGCTCTCGCGCTCAGCCGAGATCGAGCGCACCGTCGAGATAAGCACGAAGATCGGCAGTACGATGATGGTCACCTGCAGATAGGCCAGCAGCAGCCGACTCAGCCCTGAAAAGCCCATTACGTGCGATTCGGTCACGCCCGTGGTAAAAAAGAGCACCACCAACCCGCCAAAAACCAGCGTATAGATAAAAAACCAGCGCGAGCGCAGCGACTCCAGCACATCCAGTCGTATCATGGTGTACATCGTATCACCTCCTCTGCTCAAATGCGATGACGCGGCGCGCCATCTCGTCGTAATCGATCAACTCCGTACCGTTGGCCTCGTAGTTGCTCGGGTGCGCCGCAAATCCAAAGCCCATCGGGGTAAGATCCATGGTCGAATAGCGTGCGGTTTTGGCATCGATCCACTCGTGACGCTCCATATCCTTGACCCAGATTTTGGCCCTATCGGCCCAAGGGATCTGATCTTCGACAAACCACAGCACCGCGCAGCCGATATCATCATACATGTAATGTCTGCCGCTTGTGGGGTCATAGACCTGCGCGGCGTAGGGTTTGTCGCTCACCACCATCGCGCAGCGCACGCACATATCTCGATCCCAATGCACCTCTTTGGGTTGTGCCGGTGCGTTTTTGCCGTCGCACCCGAGCAGCAAAAGCAACAGCAAAAGGCTAAAGCGCACGGTCATCTACTATCCTTCCTAGATCCATTGTTACGGCGCGACGGATGATGCCCGATAACTCTTCAAGACGGTGGCTGATCATCAGCACCGTTTGAGACCCATCCAATGCCTCTAGCAGCTCTATAAGCACCCTGCGCGCGGCGGGGTCGATGTTGGATGAGGGCTCATCAAGCAAGATGATCGGACTATGCCTTGCAAAAGCGAGTGCGATCATCAGCTTCTGGCGCATCCCGCCTGAGAGGGTGTAAAAGGCTTTGTGGCGCACGGGTGCAAGATCCATCCCCATACGCTGCGTGATGGTCGCGACACGCTCGATATCAGTCTTGGCGGTTTGATGGGCGTAGGCGCAGAGCGCTTCGACGCTTAGGCGAATCGGCGGGGAGAGCTGCGGCACGAAGCTGATGTGCGCGACGCTTTGGCTGCGCTCTTTAAAAGGATCAAATCCGTGGATGCGCAGATGCCCCGACGTAGGGGCATAAAGCCCCAGCATCAGCCGCATCAGGGTTGTCTTGCCCGCACCGTTGGGGCCTAGAATCGCCACTTTCTCCCCTTGTGCGATGCTAAGGCTAACGCCCTCAAGCGAGAGGGTGGTATTGAAGTATTTGGAGAGGTTCATCGCTTCGATCACAGCAGATCCTTAAGCCGAAAATCGTAGCTAATCGCATCATCCCCGCAGACGTCGATACAGCGCCCACAAAGGGTGCAGTCACCGCTGATGACATGCTCGGTCACGACTCCTTTCTCTTTACGCGCCGCGTCGTGCTCTTTTTTGGCAAAGTCCAGTACATGCGGCTCAGGACAGACCCGCATACAGGCGGTGCAGTGGGTACATTTGTCGTTATCCCACTTCATCCGCAGCGCCGAACCCCACCCCAGCGCCCCATACGTCGTGCCGATGGGGCAGATATAGGTACACCATGCGCGGCGCGAATAGAAGATCTCCATCAGCAGCACCGCGACCACCCAGACCGCCGCAAGACTCCAGCCATAGACGATCATGCGGCTCATGATGCCCACGGGGTTGATCGTCTCAAAGACCAGATAGCCGCTCAAAAAGGCAAAAAGGGCAAAGAGCGCCCAAAACACATAACGCACGCGGTGGTCAAAGCGGCGCTCTTTAAGGACTCCTTTGCTCACCAAAAGCTTGTTGATACACTCGCCGATTTCACTGAGCAACCCATAAGGGCAAACCCACGCACAGTAGGTACGCCCGCCGATAAGCATATAAAAGATCACAAGTGTCGCCGTGCCGATGAGCATATTGGTCGGCAGCACATGCTCCGCCAGCACTACCTGCAGCGTCGAGAAGGGGTCGATCAGGTGAAACCCCAAAATGCGCGAAGCGTTGAGTGTTCCTTCCAATATCTGTATATCGATATGAAAAGAGAGAAAAAAGAGCAGATGCAGCGCAATGATGGCGATCCAGCGCCAGCCGCGCCAGGTGAGTACGGTTCTGCCTTCTTTGCTCTTGCCCAGCAGCGTAGCATAGAAGCGATGCGAGATCACTTTGCGCATAGAGTCGTTGTATTTGTCCATAATGTTCATACTCTATCCCTACTGCGCGTTTTGGCTTTTGGCCTCGAAGGTGGCGATCTCTTTGGCCAGCGCTTTTAGCTCCTCTTCGCTCATGTTGGAAAGCAGCCCGTACATGACGTAGTTCTGTTTTCTGCCGCTTTTAAAGTCCATGAGGCTCTCATTCAAGTGTGCTTCGGTGAGTCCTATGATCTTTGGCCCCACCCCTCCTTCGCCGTTGATACCGTGGCACGAAGAACAGCGCACTTTATACTCGGGGCTCACTTTGAAGCTGGCCATGGAGCCCGCTTTCTCTTTGAGGGCTTTGAGCGTTTGCGCACTCTCATCGTCTTTGTCGGCCATCTGCGTGACCGCAGAACCGATGACTTCACCGCTGCCCATTGCGGACTGCGCCTCTTTTTGCGCCATGGTGGCCATCATCTCCGACTTATCCAGTATGGCTTGAATCTTGCCCAGTTTGTCATGAGCAACGTCATTGTTGTACATGTAAACGAGCGCAGCCAACGAAAGTACGCCTCCGATTGCGGCAATGATATGTCGTAGCATTAGTGTGATCCTTCTTCTTTAAGTTCGCGTATCGCCTTGTTAAAGGTGGCGATCTCATCGGCCAACGCGCGCAGATCGGTGTCACTGAGGTTGTTCATCAGCTCCACCATGAGCACATTGGGTTTTTCTCGGTGTTTGTAGTTTTGCATCGCGGTATAGATAAATTCGGCGTCGCGCTTTAAGAGCGAGGGGCCGATAATACCGTTGGCGTAGTCGTCGTGGCACGAAGAACAGAGCTGAAAAAAGCGGTTGCTCAGACTCCCTTTGAGCAGATCGATGCGCACCCGCTCATACGGAGAGCGCACGTTCGCCTCCGCATCGACGCGGCTTCGGTAATAATCTTCCTCTACTGTGGCGTTGGTCTCTTTGGCGTAGGAGTAGTAGAAGCTTTTGCTCCCCTCACCTTCTGGGCGTATACTCTCCGCGCTTTTTTCTTTGGGCGCGGCATTTAAATCCGGCGCTTCTACGACGATTTGCGCTTTGGGGGCCGCTTTGAGCTCATCTTGGGTTTGGGTCTTCTCTTCGCAGCCGCCCAGTAACAGAAGCGAGAGAAGAAGGGTTTTAATAGAGATCTGCATAATGAAGCCTTGGTTGAATTTCTAAAACAGCGGTCGGGCAGACCTCGACGCAGACACCGCAGCCCACACACGCCTCTAAAATTTGAGGGATCATGCCCCCCTCTTTGGAAGCGACCATCACAATCGCCTCCTCTTTATTGGGCAGCGGACACAAATCGACGCAGAGCGTACAGGGTTTGCCCTCTAGCTTTTGCGCTTCGATCAGCTCCGCCTCTTCGAGTTCGCGCTTGTTCGACTTAACCCCCTCTCCGAGATTGCGGCTGCGCTGCTCTTCGGGGCTGAGGGTGTGGGCATGGGCGTAGAGTCGATCGATATGCTCTTTTTGCACTGCGCCGCCGGTTTTGGCGATACAGCGATCAATAGCGCGCACGGCGACGATCCCCATCTCTACCTTTTTGACATCTTCGACATGGTGATCGAGCGCTCCGCTAGGGCACGCCAGCACGCACGGTAGCAGCGGACAGAGGTAACAGCCCCGATTGACCGCGTCGATATAGGGCGTACCCACGCCATGCCCCGTGTCGATGTCGGCTAAGCGAATCGAGTCGTAGGGACAGACCTGCAAACACTGCCCACACTTGACGCACAACGCCAAAAAATCCTCTTCATTCACTGCAGCGGGCGGACGCAGCATCTTTGTGGTGTCAGATTTGAGCATGGGTGAAAGCCCTACTCCGGCGGCGGCAAAGAGGGTTAAAAAACCGATCCCGCCGGCGTTTTTGAGAAAATCGCGCCGTGGCGCTTGTGTGGGTTCATGGGACATGAATACTCCTGTGAAATAGGGGTTTGGTATCGGTTAAGAGATACTCAGGCTGCGAAAACGGAGCCAGTTTGGTGAGAAAATTTATGAGCGACACCAGCGGCGTGCCGTAGAAAAATTTGGCATCCTCTTTGTACTGCCACAGCCGCCCGATATACTCGTGCAGATGATAAGGGGTATCGCCGATACCGTCTTGGTCTCGATCAAATCCTTGGTAGTCATCCCAGTAGTTCCCCTCCCAAAAGTTTTGGGTGATATCTGCCTTTTTGGTGTCGTTGATCACCTGATCGATATTGCCAATCAGGCGGTTGCCGACAAAACGATTATGGACGTTAAAGGCGTGAAAGTGGATCCCCTCGGCGTTGTAGAGGATCTTATTCTCCTCGATGGTGTTGGTCATCTCAGGCTCAAAGGGCGACCAGTCGATGTAAAATCCGCGTGCGCAGTAGAGCACCGTGTTGTTTGTGATCGTGAAGTTCGAGACCTCTTTAAGCCCGATACCGATCCCCGTAGCACCTAGAGAGCTCTGCACCAGATTGCCCGTCGCTATGGAGTCGCGGCTGTACATAAAAAAGATTCCCACCGAGTTTTTGAGGTAGCGGTTGTTGCGGATGGTGTTGGCCCCTGCGTACATGAAATGCAACGAATAGCGACACTCCTCGCCTACATTCTCCTCGATCAGATTGCCGTGGCTGTACCAGATCACCATATCGCGCGAGCGGTAGAGGCGGTTTTTGGCCACCACATTGTCGTTGCTGTACCACAGACGCACCCCATCGCCGCGTACACCCAGATCGAGATCCTTGGAGATGATGGTGTTACCGATGATTTTGGAGTGGTGCGTCATCTGAAAATCGATCCCAAAGAGGGTGTCTTCGATATGACACCGCTCGATACGCAGATCCTCCACCCCATCGGCCACCACGGCTGCATCGAGTTTGTAGTGTTGATCGCCGCTGTTTTGAATCCGCAGATTCTCCAGCGTCACATGGCTGCTTTTGATGGTGACCACCGTTCCTTCGCCGCCGCCATCAATGATGCTCTTTTGATCCGCGCCGATAATGTGCAGGGGCTTCTCAATCACGATGCGCCCCTCAAACAACCCCTCGGGAAGACGAATCGTCGAGCCGGGAGCGGCCGCATCAATCGCCTCTTGCAAGATATTTTGAGCCATTACATGTAAGGCCGCCGCCAGAAGTACCAGTAGGAGTTTCATTATGCGTTGGTGGCTTCTATAGCTTTGAACGCTTTGGCTCGTGAGAGCAGCGCCAGTAGACAAAAGATCGCAATTGCGGCCAAAAACCAAAATCCGGCGTCAGGATAGGAGTGGGTGGTAAACTGCGCCACCTTGCCATCGCCAAAGACGGTGGGCATAAAAGGCTTGATTTTAAAGGCGCCGTAGTCGTGCATGTTGTGGCCAAACCAGTAGAGCCAGTAGGCGTAAAAGCCCAGAAAAATACCCGGCAAGAGTGCGGCTGTAAGCGGAGCGAGCGAGAGCACTTTGATCGGATAGAGAATAAAGAGCAGCAACGCAAAGCTCAGCAGTACCAGCACATAAGGGGCAAAAGCGCGCAGATGCGGTGCGCCGCGCTCCATAGGGTCCATGCCGATGTAGTGGTTGATGGTGTTCATCTCATGCACTTCGCCGCTAAAACCGTCAAAGTGATAAAAGACGGGAATCCCCTCAGGAAAAGCATCTTTGGGGTAGTTGGGCGCTTCGAGCGAGACGTACCAGATGGGCGCAGAGGCGACGCCGATTTCGGCTTGCATCTCGATCATCTTGGCCAGATCATTTTGCGCCTCTTTGGGTGCACTGTGGCTAAAGTAGCGACCGCTTTGGTAGTGGTTCCACAAACCATAAACATAAGAGGGAAGCTCCGCGCTCTTTTGCTCTTCAATGCGTTCCAGACTCCCGTGAAAGAGCACCGAGGGGACGGTAAAGGCATAGAGCAACAACGCCAAAGCGATCGAGGCGAAGAGGCGTGATTTGAAAAAGGGACTTTGCATAAATATCCTTACATGTAAGTGTGAGCTTTGCTTCAACCGCCTCTAGGCGGCTGGAGCAAAGCTCCTGCCCGAAGGCAAGAGTGACGTTTTAGAACAGATTGGCGTTCTCATCGATCCACTTGAAGTACTCGATGATATCTTTACTCTGTTGCGGTGACATATGCTGGTTAGGCATTTTGAGGTTAAATGAGTTGATCATCGCCTCGATATAAGGGTTTTTGTAATGCTTTTCTGGGTTAAGAATAAAGTCATAGACAAACTGCTCGCCGTTTTCATGACGCATCAATACCCCGGTAAGGTCTGGGCCGGAGCTCACTTTACCCACAACGTGACAACCCGAACATCCGCCCTCATGGAATGCTTTCTCTCCGGCAGTGGCTGCAGGGGACATCTTCGTAGCGACCATCTTGGTGAGAATGTCCTTAGCACGGATGCCGACGTCTGCGGTTTTTACCATGTACTGCCAGATCATGTTTTCAAAAAGAACCGCTTTTTCGACATCACCTTCTTTATAGGCGGCGTCAGCTTTTTTCTTCTCTTCGGGGATCTTGCCGTACTGATCGAGCGCATCGGTGACAAGGTTGCTAACGGTTTCATGCTTTTCGTAGTGGTTTTCTTTGAGGAATTTCACCACTGACTGAATAACCGCATCGGTCGCACTGTTGACGCCGACGATCTTCTTGTATTCCGCTTCGAGTTGCTCTTTGCTCATGCCGGCCATCTTCATCTTCGAGACGTCGTCATACTTCTTGTTGGGATCTTTGACCATCATATAGCCCATCATCTCCAGGTGCAGTGCAGAGCAGAACTCGGTGCAGTAGAATGGAAACACTCCTTCGATGTCGGCAATAAACTCGATCTTGGCAGTCTCGCCCGGCTCAAGTGAAGCGTGGATATCGTAGCTACCGACGGTAAAGCCGTGGGTCTCATCTTGGGCACGCTCGAGGTTGGTCATATAGATGGTGACTTTGTCGCCTTTATTAACGGTGATATGCTCAGGATTGATGTGTGAGCGTACAAAGGTTGAATAGACAGTGACGTGGTTGCCGTTGCGTTCAATACGCTCTTGACCGGCAAGGGTTTTACCCTCGTGCACTTTGCCTGTTTTGGTGTTGGTGCCCATCTCATAGCGTACATGCGGATGCACTTTGCTGGCACGAATGGACTCTGCTTGGTGCGGCTCACCCAGCGGGAACGGCATATCGTAAAGCAGTTGCATCTTCGGCCCGGAGATGTCGATGAGCTGGTGGTTTTGCGGATGCAAAGGGCCTACCGGCAAGAAGCGGTCAATCGCCAGTTTGTTAAGCGCGATTAGATATTTACCCTGTGGATCGGCTGATTTACCCTCCATCGCAGTCAAGTGACCGATGTTGTAGTGGACGTTGACTTTATCGAGCACTTTGAGGTCTTTATAGTTCCACTTTACTACTTGTGAATCGACATACAGTGAGGTATAGACTTCACCGTCTACATTAGAATACTGGTTATGCAATGGCCCCAGACCCAGCTCAAGCTGACCGTGCAGCGCTTTTTTCATATCCAAGATGGGGATACCGTAAGGGTCTTTGCCCGCGTACTCTTTATTGTCAATCAGTTTCTTGATCTTTCTAAAGTCATAGACCGAAGCATGAGTGTCGAGCTTGCCGCAGACGATGATGAGTTCACCCGTAGGGTTGACGTCTACGCCGTGGGGTGATTTAGGCTCAGGGATCAAGAAGAGCGCATCGTTTTTAACCGCCACATCCATAGGAATGACTTTGTGGCCGTTGATGAGCTGATAGTTCTTCTTATCTTTTGCGAGTTCCGCAAGCTTCTTCCAGTTATATACATGTAAGAAGTCGGTGTCGAATCGGCTCATGCCCGCTTCAAACGGCGGCAACCCTTTTTCGATACCGCCCACATACATCTCGGCGTTAAAGGAGTTGGTAAACGCCCAACCGTCAGAGACACCTTTACCGGCATCGGTAAGGTCTTGCATGTAAGGAGGAAGTTCCAGCGTAAAGGCTTCATCGGCCTTGATCTTGCCCTCTTTTTTATCAAACGGCCAGTGGGTGACGCCGCCGCGATACTTCTCTTTGTAGAGCTCTATAGGGTAGTAGTTGTTATCGAGCGGCGCGGCATACTGGCTCGCTTCGAGGATGTAGTCGGTATTGGGGGTGACAAAGGCGCCGCCGTGTTCAGATTTGAGTACGGGGTTGACGACAATCTGCGTGGTTTCAAAGTCGGCAAGGCTAATCACGGCAATACGCGGGTTGGCTTTATCATTGATGAAGAGGAATTTACCGTCGCTCTTGCCATCAGTTTCGGAGACAGCCGGATGGTGGGTGTCTCCCCAATTGATCTCGCGTCCACGGATATTACCTTGGCGTAAAATAGACTTAGAATCCTCGTCGTAGCCATAACCCTGCCATGGCTCCGGCGTAAAGACGGCGATATATTTGAGGATACGCATCGAAGGCACCCCATAGACAATCACTTGACCCGATTGGCCGCCTGATGAGAAGACGTAAAACTCATCATGGACACCTGATGGGGTGTAGGTTTTGGCAGCGGCGAGCAGATCGGTCTCACTGAGACCCCGCTTCTTCATCACCTCTTGCAACTCGTTGGCTTCCGCGCCCATCCCGAGCAGTGCTAGGGTGACGCAAGAGTAGACCACTCTTTTTAAACGACTTGGCTTCATACCATTCTCCTTAAGCTAGCATTATGAATAACATCAGCCATTCTAACTGTTACAAAAACTTAACACTTTGATCTCTATCATTAAGAAAAACTTAATCACTGACCACAATCTGCTCAAGCCTAAGGCGGTCGGCAATGACGATCTCTTTATCACAAAGGGCAATGCAGCCTTGCGATTCGAGCTCTTTGAGGGTACGCGAGAGACTCTCTGCCGCGATGCCTAGAGTTTTGGCTGCTTGATAGCGTTTGGAGCTGTTGAACTGATCGATATTTTCCAGCAGGTAGCGCGCAATTTTTGCTTTGACCGAAAGTCTTGAGAAGGTATATTGAATATTAATCGAGACGTGGTGGTTGAGTTTGTCCGAGATGGAATCAAGCAAAACAGGCAGAATCGCTTCGGCAAAAAATGGCTCCTGCTTGAGCCTGGCAAACTCAATCTTGGCAAGTTTTGCGGGTTGCAGCGCGCGTATAGAGGCGGGAAAACCGATCTGCTTGATATTGGCCATCTCTCCTACGAGATGGACGGCATCGATGTCGCGCATCACGATCTCTTCGTTTTTGGCACCGATCTTGAAGATACGGATGATGCCCTCGCAGATGAGGTGAAGATAGGTCGGCGCATCCTCTTCATAGACGATGATCTCGCCGATCTCATACACTCCGTAGTGCGTGTAGGCAACGATTTTCTCGGCGGCCTGCGCATCGAGCAGAGGAAAAATCGATTGTAAGCAGCGTTTCAAACGCTTTTCGCGGGTATGCATGGGGTGCCTTGCGTGGTCAAACTTTAAGCGTATCTTAGAAGATTTTGCGGCGTAAAACTTTGACCTGTATCAAGAATGAGAGAAGCGATTTAGAGTATTGAGCGTATCTGCATTGCCACCCACAAGATGGCCAGATTGAGCACAAAGATGGCCATAGAGCCGCCTCTGGAGAGAAACTTTTGATAAAGCGAACGCTCTTTTTGGTGGGTTTTAAAGGCGATAAAAAGATGAACCACAGTGGCGATGCCAAGGGCGCAGACCAAGATGAGTTTTTGCGTGACCAAACGATCAAGCTCTGTTTCGCCCAAAAAGAGGGTTACAAACAGCCCGTAGTGATCGCCCAAAATCACTCCTGTGCTGATCAAAATCAGCAGCCATACGGTCTCGAAATAGCCATAAAATGGGCCAATCGTGCCGTAAACGGCGCTTTGTACCTTGGGGTCTCGAAGTGCTATCCCCAAGCCAAATAAGACGATGCTACCGCCAATCCATGCACAGGCGGCGAGAATGTGTATATACAATACAAATGACATCAATAAATTCTTTCTTTACAGGCGTTGTTGACAGTATAAACTAATCAGTTCTTGGCGCTCTTGATATAGATCATCCCTAGCCCTGCCAAACCATCCACCAGCCATTTGGGATGATACACATGAATCGGACGTTATCGTTGCCAACTTCTTCTGAAGATGGCGATATTGATTTATAGAGCTCACTGAGCAGCTCCATCTTTTGGGCTATATGCTTGTCGCAAAGTGGATCTACATTCTAGGCTCGATCGGGGTGAGTGTCTATGTACTGCTGACCCTCCCCTATAAAGCTACCAAGTCCGATCTTAAACCAACAACTGCCACGACCCAAGAGGAGCTCTCGCCAAAAGAGCAGGCGTTTGTGCGTAAAAAGCTCCGCTCCAAAGCGCAGATGCTGCTGGAGCGCTAAGCGCTCATCACAGTGCTCCTGCTGAGCGGGTTTTGCTATAATTGGCACAGGCATAGCGAACCCGACCGCCCCCGGCCAATCAAGGCAACGGCAAACCCGCGTGATGACAAAGAGACAGCGGATATTCTAGAATGGATGAAGTGTTTTGCGAAATGGGGGCAGCAATAGAAATCACTTCATGACCTATGGAGATCCCCGATGCGCTCACTCGAAACAATCAAACAGCAAGCCACCCTACTCAAACAGATCCTCAATGAGATGGATTTTGAGCCGCAGCGCGGCATGACCCAAGCCACCGCGCTCAACATTGCATCCAGGCTCAACCGTTTCAACAACTACCAAGAAGCCAAAGCCTTCTACGACACGCAGGCCAAGACGCCCTTATCGATCGTTCAGCTCGAACCGCTTTTGGAGAACGCCCAGCAGCGCCTCTTCGCTCATGGCGTGCTGTATCAAACAGAACACCCCCAAGACTACGCCCTCTTGGTCACCCATGCTCAGGATATCGCCTCGTTTTTAGCGGTGATTGGCCGAGGCATTATCATTCAACCAGAGAAGATACTGCTCTCCCATCCGATTTTAGTGTGTGAACCGCACTACGACCCCTACCAAAACCTAAACCCAAACCCCAGCGAGCTCCAAGCGCTTCTTCAAGAGCATCCGGAGCTTCTGAAGGATCAATGCTCGATCCCTTCAAGTGGGCAATAACGCTTTGAGTGCAAACCTCGTTTGACATTCAAGTGCGCCTCAAACAAATCATAAAGCGCTACCGGTCTGTCTCGAGGCTCTATTTACCAAGTGGTGTTACTATGTTTTGATGCAGTCATGGTGCAAAGGGTTACCTGCTGTCAACATGACTGCTATACCTACCGTAGCCTTTTGAAAAAACGCAGAAGAAGTGTCCGAAACGCCAAGATCATTGCGATCTACTTTTGCTTTGGGGTGGGTCGCCACCTGCCCCGACACTATATCCCCCTTAGAGTACCGCGTCTATAGCTTTATGCCTAAAACCGTTTCAATCTAAAAACCGCTCAGCTACAGTGCAGCCCTCCACGATGGAAAGCCGACAAGGGCTCAGTCACTACACCGCTACTGCGCGTCAGGCGTGCAGACTATGGCCATGATGGGAGGCGGAAGCGTACCGTTGTGCCGCTCTTTCAGCGCCTGAAGCATGGCAATGAGTACCTCCTCTTGCAGTGTCATCGGAAGATCCATGAATTCAAATACGACTCTATCGATATCGCCAAGCCACATTGTTGCCCCCTTGTTTTTGAATAATCATATCTTCTTTGGGTCTACTTGTCTCATCGCTTTGCCTAAGGCATCCGTGATGGATTTGCAAGTGCGTGCGTTTTGTGCATAAATGGCGGGAAACATCTTGTGGATCATGATGATGACAAAGGATAGAAGATGATGAACCCGGTGCACTACTTCACTCCAAGGCGCCTAAGCGTATGAGCAGAACTGATCAACTCCTTTTGGTGGCGGTCTTGATACCGGTGCTGTTTCACTATCTGATCGGTGATATCCGCTCCACCTTAACACTGGGCACAGCGGCATGGTTCATCGTCGGAATATTATGTTTCAAAGAGCGCATCAGGGCCAATCGTCGCCTGATGGCGTTTTTGCACTGGATCTTTTAGGCGCAACGGTTGTGCGGGGATACTTGGAAAAGGTTGGGATGAAAGTGGCTCCCATCCCAGCTTGCACCGGAGGCTAAAACCCGCTTATGCGCTATTGTTCGACCGCTCTGTTCGCAAAATCGAGTTTCAGCGTCGCAATTTCAGACGGGTCGGCTTGAATGATCTGCCCTTCAGGAACGATATCTAGAAACTTCTCTTTGACTTGAACGATAAAGGGGATGGCGCCTTTGGTGCCGATAAGCATGTCGGCTGTAGCTTTGGTTATGGCGCCGCTGATCCCTTCGCTGCCCTCTTCATAAAAGACCACCAAATAGACACGGTTGAAAGACTTTGCCGGATAGAGCGCCCCGACATACGCCATGCTCTTTTGATGGAAAGGAGTTTGAATCTCTTCATCGCCCTTGACCGAGTAATAGGACTTACTGACATCAAACTGCATCGATTCTAATTTCGGGTTTCCCCCTGCGATGGCGCCCATACCGGCAAACATTTCATTGCTCGTAGGGGCAAGCGGCTCATCGCTCAGTGAAGTCGGCATAAAGTTCTCCACCTCTTTGAAACGGCTGGAGCGGTAGGCAATCGCTTCATGCAACGCTGATTTAACCTGCTCGATGGCAACGGACGCGGGAATGTCAATAATGACGCGTGCTTTTTTAGACGACGTTTGGGGCTTAGCTGCATTGATCATGCTACAGCCCCCGATCAATATCGGCACAGAAGCGATAAGCGCGGCCTTAACGGTAAGATGCATAGAGAACTCCTGAAAACGTGAGATTATACTAACCATAGTTAGTTGCACCAAAACTTTACCGCTCATATACTTATAGTAAGTTTATCTATAGGTAGTTTTTTTGAAAGAGTGCACCATCACCTCGGAGCAGATGTTCATACTGTATCGTCGCATCGGCGGTAATGTCAAACGCATCCGCACCCAAAAAGGGGTGACGCAGCTTGAGCTTGCACAAGCCATTGGGCACAAAGCCGTAGGGACCATCTCGGTTGCCGAACTCTGCCTCAACGAAAAGCACTTCAATATTGAGCATCTGTATAAAATAGCCGAGGTGCTGGAGGTTGATATTTGTGAGTTTTTCCAAGCAGGTAAAGATTAAGGGTGCTCCCTATCCTATGGCATCAAGCCCGCAAAAAGCCTGAGATCATGTCCCACCAAACTCTTTGCGCCGCGCCCTCATATCCGCCTCCATGACCGCTGAGGCTATGTCTGAAGGAGTGGGGTTTAACTTCATCCCTTTGTCGTGCAGAAAGTTGGCAATGGCCGTGTATTGGTTGATGGCGCCTTTGTCGGTGCACGCCGGAATAAAAACGCGTCTGATCAGCAGAGCGCCGCGCACATCATGGTTTTGATCCAAGGTGATCCGCCAGGCGTTGCACATCTGTTTGGACTTGCCGATATCATGAAGCAGGGCATAGCGTAAATGGTACGCACGGGTCGAATCGCTGCCGGTCGTCCACTCTTGGCGCAACTCGCCAATGACGTTGAAGGTGTGTCGCAGCAGCGAGATCTTGGCCAACTTCACGTTAGGGTCTCCCGAAGAGATCACCGGGGTGAATTTGTAGTTGACCGAGGGCGATTGATCCGGATCTGAAAATTTAAAGCGGTTAAACTCTCCAAAAATGAGCCTCCACTCAATCCCCAGCAGTGCGCGTATGGCTGCAACGGCCTCTTCATCGCACTCTTGAGCCCCCTCAAGCGCCACATTGGGCAGCTCTTTTTTGGGGGTGCCAAGCGACCTCTGTGCGCCTACACGGGTGCGGTACTCGCCAAGATATTCATCCACGGCGTCTAGGTAGTGGGCAGAAAGCCAAAAAGAGACCATTGCTAAATCCAAAAGTGGTTTCAGGCTTTTGAAAGCCGTTAGAATTATTCATATTATCAACTTTTGTCAACCTGAAAATCTCGGAACCTCATGCTTGCAATTCAAAAGGTATGCAAACGAAGCCCCAATGCCCCTAGAAGCGATGAACTACCCACAAGCAATACCCTCACCTCAGACTGACAAACGCATCAGAAAAGCCACACGCTTGCAGCGATATGAGAAACAGTGCATCGATACTTGAGCGGGTCAATTGGTCTGTTCGGACAACAGTGTTTCCTGCGGGTTATATAAAGAGGTGTTTGTGTACGCGGCTGATGCGTTCGGCTTGTTTTCATTCTCGTTGATCTATGAATGCATATATGCTATCATTTGTCGATGAAAGTAGTTATAGATACCAGCGTTTGGATTTCAGCACTCATCACGAAAGAGAGCAAGGCTAGAGCACTGCTAAGGTTGGTTTTTCAAGCAAAACTCTACCCACAAATGAGTGAAGCGCTTTTTAGAGAGTATGAAGAGGTAATGAAGCGAAAGAAGATTCAAAGCTTGACTCCTCTAAGCCCTTTGGAACAAAACGAACTTTTTGAAGCATACTTATCAACATGTACATGGAATGAGATCTACTATATGTGGAGACCTAATTTAAAAGATGAAAATGATAATTTTTTAGTAGAGCTGGCAGTAGCCAGCGGTGCAGAGGCATTGATTACCTACAACGTGAAAGATTTTAAAAACGCTGAGCTCATTTTTAAACACATGATCGCTACACCGGAAGATTTCATAAAGGAGATAACATGAGTACGATTACCCTCAGAATACCCGATGCGAAACATGAAAGATTAAAGCAATACGCCAAAGAGCAAGGGGTGAGCTTAAACAAGCTTTTTGAAGAGTTTGCCACCGTGGCACTCGCTCAATTTGATGCAAAAACGAGATTTGAAGTGAAGGCTGCAAGAGGCAGTGCTGAAAACGGATTGCATCTTTTAGATAAGCTAGATAGCATATGAGCAGAACCGATCAACTCCTTTTGGTGGCGGTCTTGATACCGGTGCTGTTTCACTATCTGATCGGTGATATCCGCTCCACCTTAACACTGGGCACAGCGGCATGGTTCATCGTCGGAATATTATGTTTCAAAGAGCGCATCAGGGCCAATCGTCGCCTGATGGCGTTTTTGCACTGGATCTTTTAGGCGCAACGGTTGTGCGGGGATACTTGGAAAAGGTTGGGATGAAAGTGGCTCTCATCGACTTGAACGATAAAGGGGATGGCGCCGCTGATCACCTACAACCTTACGTGAAACGAGCTCCAATGCCCCTAGAAGCGACGATCCCCCCTCTGGCAATACCCGAACCGCACCCCCGCCCGTAAGGCGCGTCAGAAGCGCAAAAAGCTCATGCAGCGTGGGCAGCTCCGCATCCCATGTCGCCGGATTGTCCGCAATAATCCCCTTAGAGGCATATAGATCGGCAATCAGACGGCGCAGCACCGCCTCTTGCGCACTGCGCATCTGCGGCATGAAAGTCTTACGGAGCGTCTGAATGATCTCCACAGCCCGTACGCTAGGACCGCTCTTCACCGCCGCCAACAAAGAGCCAATCGCAGCAACCAGGGCCTGATTGGTCTGCGCGCTCTGCCCAAGCGCATCGGCAAGCATCTTCTGCAGCAGCTTCACCTGCTCGGCCTGATCCACGCCCTCACGAACACTCTCAGCTTCAAAAACACGCACGACGCCTCCGGCAGAGGTCTCCTTACGCATGAAACCGTTCGCATCGAACTCGCGCTCGCAGCCGTCATGCTCAAGCACGCAGTACCCGCCATCATTGAGCCGCAACACCCTGCGCCCCAAATCATCCGTGGTGTGCGAGACAATCGATTCGAGATCGCGCACCCTCTTCTCTTCGTCGCGGTCCACCTCAGAGCGCCTGCGCTGATACTCCTCATCCGCGATCACCTTCAAGGCGATCTCTCGCGAGATTGCCACCGGCTCAATCTGCAACAGCGCCACTTCGAAGAAGGAGGCGTCCATGACTTTGCGCATCGCACCGGTGCGTGCCCGAAACAAAAGACGAGATGCATCCACGATCACCTTCCCATCCGCCGTGAACTGAGGAAAGAGACGCTCTTCCAATTCATTGAGTTTTTTTAGGAGCTCAACGATATCGTCGAGCTCATCCACATGACGAAAATAAGAGAGCATGGTGCTCTGACCGATCACGTAGTAGGCCGATCCGTCCTGGGCGCGAATTATCTCCCCCTTAATCTCGCGAGCCATGTAGGCGATCTCACTGGCCCGCATCTTCGTTTTTCCGTTATGCTCTATCTCTCTGCGGCTATTGCGCAGATGCTCCAAGAACGCCTCGGGGTCAACAAACCCTCCAACCGCCTTAGCGACCCGCAGCGCCTCATCGCGCGACGGATCATAATAGCGCATAGCCGCAACCTGCGCAAGCGGATCACTCATGCGGTAGCGGCGATCTATGGCGCGCTGCAGCGCACGGTAGATCGCCCACATCAGAGCACCCGCACCCACCGTGCTGATCAGCAGCGTCTCCCCAAAGCTCAACCCGCCCCACCATCTGCTCAATTCTTCCATTTTTTGCCCTCGCCTTTCACGCGTACGCGTATGTGCGTTAATTATTAATAACTTATTTTTTATGGATACTTTTAAATTATTTATAATAATTAAAATATTTTAGATCTTTTAATAATTTCTATTTTAGATCTTTTAATTATTTTTGCCTCAACCCACACGCTCACGCCCCCCTCCAAGCAGCGTAGGAAAGTGAAAATGATAGTATGGACGGCTGCGATCCGCATACTGCGCACAGTATTTTTGTCCGATTGCCGCCTGCTGCGCGCCCACATCCATAGACAGTTCCAGCACGGCTTGCAGCGTACTTCCACTCACTATTTTTTGAGCAACAGAGAGCTTTATGCCGTTTCGTTTGAGCAAAAAATACTCATTTCTTCTCGGAAAATGATATACCGTATCCACGTAGAAAGCAGCATTTTCATATCCAACAACACCATTTTTCGGTCTCTGATTCAGCGAAATCGTCGCAGAATGGCTCAAAATTCCATAGCGCATACCCAGTACGCAGAGCAGAAGAAAGCGTATGTTGTGTAGAAATTTAGGCTCTACCGTGATCATATTGCGCACCACAAACCGCTCAACATCACCCCTGTCAACCCCATTTTCCACCGCGATCCACTCGATCATCATATGTATGAACCAGTAGATATCGAAGTGAAAAATATACGATCTGTGATCATATATGAGCGGCGTAGTCGTCGGTGCAACGTGCTCATCGACTGCATCGTACGCGTGCTCAAACACATACTGTATGAGCGATTTTACGCGATCTTTTGTCTCAAAAATAGCACTGATACTCATACCATTACGCAGTTCTACTTGAAATCTTCGAAGAAAAATCGTGCCATTTTCATCTTCGATATCCCCCGTAATTTCATCTTCGACATCATATATTTGCGCTTTTTGCCCCTCGTTATCACCTTCATATTCCATTTTGTAGGCCACATTACACCTCTGCATTCAGTGCAGAATATGGTTCAACACCTACATTTTGTTCTGGATCATCGCTCACACCAGCACTGATTTTTGGTACATCGGAAGCGGACTCTTCCTCTCCTTCTTTTCGTTTTCTTCCTCTCTTTTCTTTTTTCATAGGTGATTCCGTGTCACCATCGACGTACTCTATCCCATCATGTAGCATCAAAAGCTCCGCGTAAACTTGGTTGATCTTAAAGCGTGATAGCATCAGTTTGCATATAACGGCGCATCCGGCCACCAATCGCGCAGAACATCCGGCCACTTG
>DZBC01000144.1 GCA_022729835.1 Sulfuricurvum sp.
CTTGCCTCCTGGCTTGTCACCTGTACCCGGATAACTAAAGAGTCCGCCCCCTTTGAGCAAAATCTGATGTAAATCCGGCACCATACCGCCGGAGTAGCGCAAGCGATATCCCTCAGCAAAGAGCGACTCCACCAACGCCTTATGCTTTGGAAACCAAAACTGCTGTGTGGCTCCCGGAGCAATGAGCTTACCTTTTTCTTTGAGTCGTATCTGCTCGAGCTCTTTGAATCGGCCATGGCGGTAGATGTAATGGCGGACATTGTTGTGATAAGCCGTGACCATCTCGGTGCGTGGACCGTAAACGACATAGACCGCTGCAATCATCTTCTGCGCGCTCCATTCACCGTCGTAAATCCCAAAAATCGATCCAACACTTAGATTGACATCGATCAAGCTGGAGCCATCGAGCGGATCGTAGGCAACAAAGAGTTCGCCAGAAGCGTTGAGCTCCTCAGACTCCTCTTTCTCCTCTGAAGCAATTGCTTTGATCAGCGGTACTTTGGAAAACTCCTCGGCGATGATAAGGTCGCTGAGAATGTCAAGTTTGAGCTGGACGTCACCAGACTGATTGGATTGCGCCGTGTAGTCAGTGTCCTCATTGGTGATCGCGTCGCGAATACGAAGAGCCGATCGTTCGATCGCCTCAAAAACGGGTGCTAAAGTGCGCATTTATACCTCCTTGGCATATTGAAATATCCACTCGATGACAGCGGCTTCGTCATTGAGATCAAGCACGCTTACATGTGTAGGGATGGTGTAACTCTCAAGATCGACGCTCTCATCCACCGCCAGCGCGTCCATATAGGGAAAATACTCTTCGTCGATGCGACCGCGAAAGATGCTGATACGGGGTAGAGGCAGGTTCTTGAGCCCCTCTACCAGCAAAACATCAAATGTGCCAAACATCGCCATGATCTCCTCAAGACTCTTTTGCCGCTGCGAAAAGTAAGTGGTTCGTCTAGGCGAAGTCACCACTACTTCGGCTCCGGTGTCGCTGAAGCGGTAGCTGTCTTTACCGGGCACATCAAAACGGGCTTTGTCTTTTGGATCATTTTTGACGATGGCAACACGTTTGCCATGCTCATGAATCAGCTTTCTGGCCACTTTGAGAATCAGAGTAGTCTTGCCGCTGTTGGATGGTCCGGTAAAGGCGACGGCGCGTCGTGGTTGCAAACTGGCGGCCTTGATAAAAGATAGGTAGATTATATTCAAACGGTCATTAATGGGTTCTTACATGTAAGCAAGTTATAATGGGCCAAATCAATAAAAAGGTTCGCCGTGCACCTCTTCTTGCTCTTCATTTCCACGCTTTTTCTACTCTCGGGATGTTCTAGAACGACGGCGTTTGATCTTTTTAGCATGGACAAGGCGCATGAACGCGCCGTAGATAATCTGCAAACCGGCACCATTGTGCGTTCGTTTGAGACCGAAGCGATCCTCTCAGCGATCTACCTAAACCGCGTCTATCCCGAAAAATACCATGACGGCGAATATTTTTTCGTCGCACTCTATACCCGCGAAAACGTGCGGCTCTACTTCAAAAGCGGCCTCAACAACAAAAAATACACCTTTACATGTAACGGAGAAGAGCCGCTAGAGACAACGGAGCTCAAAACCGATGACGAGCTACGCTTGCTGATGCCCATCAATAATGAATGGAATCGCTACTACCTCGTCAAGTTTGCCCCCCAGCACTTGACGATGCTTGATTTATTACTCGAAAACGATCAGTCCGGCTTGGTTCACTTAAGCTATCACAAAGATCTCGAATAGAGACCGATTCGCCGAACATCTCCTTGTAAATCACGTAGTTGGCGAGCACTTTTTTGCCATACTCGCGGCTCTCGGAGTTGAGCATCATCTCCATACTCATGAACGGCTCATACGCCCCTTTGTCAAACTTCCCCTCCTGAAGATGGTTACGCAAAAATCCATAACCGCCGTTATAGCTATAGGCGATAAAAAGAGGATGATAATAGGTCTGCTTTAACCATGCTAAATGTTGCGAGGCATAGTCAAGGTTGACGATCGGATCAAACATCACTTCGAGTTTTTCAAGCGGCTCTTTGCGTTTTTTGGCCATATCACGCACCAAAAAAGGCATAAGCTGCATCAAGCCCATTGCATAAGATGAAGAGAGCGCAGAGGGAATAAAGCGGCTCTCTTGGCGCATAAGCGCATAGATCATCGCCTGAGTATCCAGATTGAGATGGGAAAGATGCTCCCGATACGGTGTCAAAAAGCCCTGATTTCGGTAGCGCGTCGCACGCTCAACGATAAACGACTGCACCCCCATCAATGAAGGGGCTCCGTAACGTTTGGAGAGGGCTTCAAGGCGCTCTGTCGGCGTAGCGCGGATCTCATCGAGAATCGCATTCCAGACAAAAGGATCGGTAATATCCTCTGCGGCCTCCGTCTGGTTTACATGTAAAGAAGTGTAGTAATTACCCCGCTTTTTGCCCAGTAGCTCGCGGGCATAGAGGGTGTAGAGGTTGATGTCGAAACTCTCATCAAGCCGCGCAAGCAAAGCAGGATCGTGCGTCACCTGATAACGCCAAAAGAGCGCTTTATCTTTATCTTGCTGATAATTTGCCTTCACATAAGCGGCATCAAAATGCTCTAGCGCAAGCGGCTTACGATCAAATCTCAGCGCATTGAGCCCCAAATAAAAGTGCGTCTGTGCATCGAGTGCATCGAGCATCTCTACATGTAAGAGTGAAGAGGCCATACGGCTCAGGTTTGGATTCATAACTCCCTGAAGGACGAAGGTGGAAAACCCCTCTTGGGTAGCGAGATTGCTGATCTCTTTGGGACTGTAGGGACGGTTGAAGTTAGCGTCACGATATTCTGCACCTGCGCGCACAAAAAGAAACATCAGGGTTTGAGGATCGATCAGATTGGCTACTTTTTTGCCGCGCATCGCGTGCATCCAGCGCACTCTTTTGGGATCTGTTTCGGTATTGATCAGAGCTTCGCGCGCTGCCGGTTCGAGTCGGCTAAATTTAGATGGGGTGAGGGCCAATGCGCGGCAATCTGGCTGTTTGAGTGCGATGATCTTTTCGGGTGCGGTTGTGAGGCAATTGGAGACATAACGAATGGAAGCGTCGTTACCTTTTTGAGCATATCGGTGCAGATCGTTGATGGTTACGCCGGCAATCTGATAAAAGGCCTCTTCGGCCTCTTTGGGGGTGATCTTCTGATCAAAAAACTGCCAGATTAGGAAGTTTTTGGCATGGCTTGAAGGCTTGGCAGCAATCTCCTCAAGCGTCACGCCAAAAAGCTGAGTAGCAAGCCCGGCAGCCAGAAAAAAACGAATCATAGGGCTTGCGCAAAACGATTGATCAGGCTCACAAAGAGCACGTCGATCACTTGCAGCGCCACAATAATGATAAGCGGTGAGAGGTCAATGCCGTTAAAAACACTGGGAATATGACGACGCACCAGTGCATAGGCCGGAGCGGTGAGACGATGCAGCATTTGGACGATTGGGTTGTAAGGATCAGGGCGCACCCAGCTAAGAAGCGCCGCAATGATCACCACCCACATGTATACATTGATCAGGCTATGCACGATACCGCCAAGCCCCAAAACGATATCAGCGATCATCGGACAATCTCTCCTAAATAGTTTTTGAGATGGGGATAGAGATCAGAGAGCTCCGGGCCATGTTCGCCGCCGCAAAGTAGCAAGCGTAAAGGTTTGAAGAAGAGTTTGCCTTTGAGTTGCGTTGTCTGCATCAAATGACCTTTAAACGCATCAAACGTTTCGAAGTAGGGCGCCTCTAAAATCGCCCTACGCAGCAGCGCTGCTTGTTCCGCAAACTCCCCTTCGATCTGCTTGGGTGCAAACACGGGTGCAAGCTTCTCGCGCAACTCTTTGAGCGTAGAGGCTTCATCAAGGTAGATTTTGGCCAATGCGCCGATCTCTTCATCGGCAAAACCAACATAGCGTGAAAGCTCTTTATGCTCCAGCATCCGCAGATGCGCTTTGTTGATGAAACGCAGTTTGTCAAGGTCAAAGCGGGCAGGGGCCTTAGAGACATGATCGAGCCTAAACCACTCAATCGCCTCTGGCACCGTGAAAATTTCGGTAGGCGTCTTGTTGCCCATCAAGATGAGATAGTTGGCAATGGCCTGGGGCAAAAACCCCTCTTCAAGCATCCACTTGACGCTAGAGGCGTTATCGCGTTTGCTCATTTTGCGCCCCTCTTCACCCAAAATAATCGGAAGGTGGGCATATTCAATCTTTTTATCGTAACCCAACGCTTCACGGATCGCCATCTGTTTGGGTGTATTACTCACATGGTCCTCGCCGCGAATCACCAGCGAAATATCGCCGAGCATATCATCCACTGCGCAGGCGAAGTTGTAGGTGGGGTATTTGTCGGCGCGCATAATGATGAAGCTGTCAATATCGTCTGGTTCAAAGCGGCTGTGCCCCTTGATGATATCATCCACTTCGATGGCATGATCAGGCTTTTTAAGCCGTACGACAAAAGGGTTGGGATTATCGATCGTCTCGGCGTCGCTGAGCGCTTCACAGATACCGTCGTACCGATAGGGCAGTTTGGCTGCAATGGCGGCTTCGCGCTTGAGATCGAGCGTTTCTGACGTGCAAAAACAGTTAAACGCTTTTTTGTTTTGAAGTAGTTGTAGCGCCATTGCACGGTGAAATTTTAGATTGTTGCTTTGGTAGATGAGATCGCTATACTCGATCCCAAACAGTTGCAAAATTCCGATGATCTCTTGATCTTTACCTGGAATATTTCGCTCTTTATCGGTATCTTCAATACGGATCAGCAGCGGCTCTTGGCGCTGCTTGGAGAGGATATGGTTAAAGAGCGCAACGCGCAAATTTCCGATGTGCATATCACCCGTCGGAGAGGGCGCAAAACGTAACATTGAGGTTCCTAGATTCGATTTTCAAAATCATAGCAGACGAATCTTAAGTGCCAAAGCCAAGATGAAGCTTACAAGCACTACGCTTATGACCGTAAAGCCGGATGACAAAACCAAAAGCGTTATCAGGCGTAACCGTATTGTAAGCGTTTTACAGTATATTTTTCACTTAATGAATCAAGGAGAATACAATGGCCATTAAAGCAGCAATTAACGGAACTGGACGTATCGGCATGATCGCCGCAAAGATTATCGCATCACGTGACGATATAGAACTGGTTGCCATCAACACCACTTCAGCGCCTGATATGCTTGAATATCTTTTCAAATATGATAGCGTTCACAGTGGCATCGATGCCAAAGTGATTGATGAAAAAACCCTTATGCTTGCCGGTAAAGAAGTGGCGCTATTCAGCAGTCGCGATCCCAAAGAGATTGACTTCGGCTCCGTCGGTGCAGAAGTAGTTATTGAGTGCACTGGTGCCTTTCTCACGATTGAAAAATGCCAGGCTTATCTCAAAAATGGCGTCAAAAAAGTGATCATGTCTGCTCCAGCAAAAGATGATACACCTACTTATGTACTCAATATCAATACCGATAGCTATCAAGGCGAAGCAATCATCTCCAA
>DZBC01000145.1 GCA_022729835.1 Sulfuricurvum sp.
ACAGCATAAAACGAATTTTTATCTTTTAAAAAGAGTTTTTTTAGACGATGCACCCCTTTTTTGGCTTCGATATCCGTAAGCTCGAACTCCGTTTTAAACTGCTCTTTTATCGCTTTGTACTCGGCAAGTAGATCTTCGACCGTTACCGTCTCCGTAGTTGTAAGCGTTGTGTTGGTATTTTTAAAAAAAGAGAAATCCCATGTATCGGCAAACAGCGCCGATACAAGCATACTGCATAAAACCATCACCCGCTTGTAGTTAGACATTAGCAACCTCTTTTGATGTTTATTGCCAATTCTAATATTTGAATCTTAAGTTAATATTTTATTCTATCTACTTTAGTGATTTATTACAAAATAGTAACTCTTTATACAAGATTTCATAAAATGAATGTTTAATCCAGCTTGAAAGAATCGTGCCGCTTTGACGATAGGAGTAGGCGAACAACACCCCTCCGACAAAACTGCCCATCAGCGCCCTAAATGGATCGTTTTACTCCTTACATGTAACGATCGCCGTGTTGCTGTATCATACTTAAAACCGCTCCTGCGCCAACGCGATTGCCCGCTCCAGTACCGCATCTTTGCCCTCAAGACGCTCTTGCGGCGTGTAGTTCTCCATCGCTACATCCACGGGAATACCTTGCACTTCATAAACGGTGCCGCTCATATCGCTGTAGATCTCGTTGGAGAGGGTTACGACAAAACCATTAGGAAGGGTTCGGATCAGCATATCCGAAAAAGTGCCCTGCGTGGGTTCGCCGATGACGCGCACTTTTTCATACTGCCGTAATGCCAGTAAAAAGGTCTCAGCCGCACTCACGGTCGCTTTGCTGGTCAACACGATGATCTTGCCTTTAAACGCCTCCGTCTGCGCTTCGACGCGTAGTGTAATGGTTTGAGTGGTCGATGTGCCGTAGCGTGCGTGCTTTTGCATCACCGCTTTGGATGTATTGACCAGCCAGCTTGCCCATTTCAGGCCGATCTGATCCTCTCCGCCTTGGTTGAAGCGCAGATCGAGAATCAGGGTCTCTACCTCAGGGTTCGCTTTAAGCCAGTCGCGCATGAACGCATCGACCAGAGCACCGTCGTTTGGATTGAGCAGATTTAATGCATCCACCAAGGGCTGATCCGGCGCTTCATACCCCTCCATAGCCAACAGATTAAAATACGCGATCTTGGGATGACCGGCTATCGTAGCGTAGCTCAGGGCACCCTCGAGCGTCGTCTCAACCCCCTCAAGATAACCATACGTGCTCTCAAGCAGCTCCTGCAACTGCTCGGCGATACACGCATCAGGTGCACTCAGCGCTTGACACGCTTCAATGATCTCCGACAAGAACTGCGGCACGATTTTACCGCTGTACGCAAGCGCCTTTTGGGGATGAGAGAGCATCACATGGGCGTCATGCAGAGGCTCGAGCATCTGCGTTAGCGCTTCAAACCAACGCTCGGCATCCATAGCATCATCGATCAGCGGCGCGTAGCGTTCATACTGCTTGCGCCAATCCACGTTTCGTGCCTCAAAAAAAGCGTATTGCTCATGAAAAAGCTCCCACACCATTTCAAAATTGTGCGTCGGGGTATTGAGGGGCGCTTCCAGACAACGCGACACCAACGATTCGCGCCGATCCAAGCGATAGACGGAGCTTTGCGTGCGCTCAAGCACCAAAACGTCTGACGCGACTTCGCTTTTTGGCACGATCACCTCCCAATCCTCCGCGTCACCGGCAAACTCCTCGACGCAGTAGTGTTCCGTGACCGCATAGATCACAAAACCCTCCGCTCTGATCTCAATCCAGCGACCGTAGCCTCGCTGCTCCCAAACGCCACGCAGTGCTTCATCCATACCCGCAGTGCTCTTGTCTTGTTGACAACCGCCCAACATCATCACCGCACCCAAACAAAACCAACCGAAGTTCCAGCGCATATCCGCCCATTTTATCAAAATCAGCGTCATCATAAGGAATTTGGGGTGTTCATGTCGTCCTGATCGCATCATCAGGACAGCATCAACCTTTTTTGAAGGCCGAGGGGGTCATGCCGCACTGCTTTTGAAACGCGTTGTAAAAAGCGGAGCGCGATTTGAAGCCCGAATCAAACGCAACCGTAAGTATGTTGGCACCATAACCCGGGTCGCGCAGCAACGCTTTGGCGTAGTCGATGCGCAGGGTGTTGATATAGTCATAAAAAGTGACGCCCAAACCTTGATTGAGCATCTGGGAGATGCGGTACTCGGGCAGAGCGAAATGAGCACTCAGATCCAAGAGCGTCAACTCCTCTTGCAGATAGAGCCGCTCACTTTTGACGCGTGCATCAAAATCCGCAACATCCGACGCGCTGAACATCTGGGGCGAAGAGACGGGGGCTTTGGATGGGGTATCGACGGTAACGGGACGCTTGCTTTTGATCAAAAACGCAAAATTGAGCCATGAAAAAAAGAGCACCCAAAGCACCTGTACCGCCGAAATAATGTGATAGGAGAGAAAATCAATGAAGTAGCAGACAAAAACGAGTACCGACGAATAGATCATATACGTCAGCCACTCAAGCGTCACGGCGCTCTGCTCGGAGTAGTGATCGTCCAAATAGCGCTGGTATAGACGCAGACGCAGGCGACTGTAGTAAAGATACAGACCGATCTGTAGCAACTCCACCACCGTCATCCCCACCGTAATCACCGTCTCATACACGTTCCACGGGTCTGCCTCATAAAAGACGGCGTACTTTGCATCGCCGGAATAACCAAAAATAAACGGCGCATAGATAAACATAGAGAGCACAAAGGGGATCAGATGCCAACGCAGCGCCCCCTGCCCTCCCGTCATCCGCAGGACATACATGTAAAAAAAAGGACCATACAACAAAATAGCCGGATTGCTCACCATCAATCCATGCGGCCAGAGCCGAAAAAGCCCCTCCGCTTCAGCCACCGAATCCGCAAGCGAGATAATGATCAATCCGAAAAAAAGATAGAGATAGCGGTTGGAAACGCGAGAGGAGTGCTCTAGGCTATACAGCAGGGCCATCGCCTGCACACACTGAAAGATGCCCAGCAGATAAAGCACCGTCTCTAGTTGAAAGCTCATCGGCACTCCTGCTTACATGTAAGCCTCACCACACCTTGAGTTCGTTATAGAGGCTGTCGCGCTCGATCGGGGTAAAGCCGCTGTTTTTGATCAGAGCTACAAACTGCGCCAGATCGATGCCATGCGCACTCGCGGCTCCGGCGGCGGAGTTGATCGACTCGCGCTCGATGGTGCCATCCAGATCATCAGAGCCAAACTCCTGCGCTACCAGGGCCAGACTCACGGTAGAGGTGACCCAGTAGGCTTTGAGGTGCGCGACGTTATCCAGCACGATGCGGGCGATGGCGTAGGTTTTGAGGATTTCGTGGGCGGTGATGAACTCCTTGACGTTTAAAAAGTTGTTTTCGCTTTGGTACACAAGCGGGATGAAGGCGTTAAAACCGCCGGTTAGATCTTGCAAATCGCGTACGCGCATCATGTGGTCGATCCGGTGTTCTCTTTTTTCGACGTGTCCGAAAAGCATGGTAACATTGCTCTGCTTGCCGCGTTCGTGCCATTTGCGGTGAATCTCCAGCCACTGCTGCGACGTGACTTTCCCCTTGCAGATGTAGTCGCGCACGCCCTCATCAAAGATCTCCGCGCCTCCGCCGGGCATGGAATCGACGCCGTATTCGATCATCAGATCCAAAATCTCGTCGTAGCTTTTGCCGTATGCTTCGGCCAAAAAGTGCACCTCCGCCGCAGTGAGCGCCTTTACATGTAAGGCCGGATACTTCGTCTTGATCTTCTTAAAGACCTCCAGATACCACTCCAAGCCCGTCTCGGGGTTGTGCGCGGAGACGATATGCACCTCTTTGATGCCGCGCTCTACGATCCCCTCAACGATGCCCAAAATCTCCTCATGGCTCATCGTGTAGGGGTTGGGGTTTTTGCGGCTGGCGGAGTAGGCGCAGAATTTGCAGACATCCTTGCAGACGTTGGTGGGGTTGATGTGGCGGTTGATGTTAAAAAAGCTTTTGTTGCCGTAGCGCTCTCGCCGCTTTGCATCGGCCAGAGCGCCCAGCGTGAACAGATCCCACTCATACAAGGAGAGCGCCTCGTCAAAATCGATGCGCTCACCTGCGCGAATCTTCGCTTCCAAATCCCTCATACTGCCTCTTTTTTTTGCCGCCATTATAACCAAGCCCTTTACATGTAAGCTACAATAGCACCCAAAAAGTAGCCCCGCCATGCTCGAAGAAAAGATCGAAGACCTCATCGAAAAAAACGCCCCAGACTTTCAGATATCCAAGCTCTTCAAAGCCGAAATCGCCGCCTACCGCGATTCGCTCCAGAGCCTCTTTGAGGTCAATCAGGGCAAGGATTTTCTGGTCAAACACACCAAAAGCCTCGACACCCTTATTGCCGCCATGTACAAAACCGTGCTGCGGCGCACCTTCGGCAACTATCTGCCGATGCGCGGCTCCATCCCTATCGCCCTCATTGCGCTGGGCAGCTACGGACGCGAACAGCTCTGCGTTCACTCCGACATCGACCTGCTCATCGTTTATGAGCCTTGCGAAGGCTACCAGACCCAAAAGATCATTGAAAAGTTTCTTTATATGGTCTGGGATACGGGGCTTAAGCTCGGCCACCGCGTCCACGAAACAAGCGATCTGCCCAAAGCCGCAAGCGAAGACATCACCATCCGCACGGCGCTGATGGAGTCACGGCTGATCATCGGCTCGCCTTTTACCTGGAGTGCCACGCAGCGCCAACTTGGCCTCATTCGCCATAGCGACCCCAAAAGCTTCATCCTTGCCAAAATCGAAGAGGCGCACCAACGCCGCCGCAAATTTCCCCTCTCCATGCAGCCCAACATCAAAGAGAGCGTCGGCGGTCTACGCGATTCACAACTGCTCTATTGGATCGCCAATACCATCTACGGTGTCGGCAACCTCAAAGAGCTCACGGGCCGACTCTTTAGCGACGAGCAGTACCGCGACTACCGCATCGCTCTGGAGCTGCTTTTTCGCCTGCGCAGCGCCCTGCACCTCATGAGCAAAAAACAGCAAGACCAGCTCACCCTAGATCGTATGTACGAAGCGGCGCGGATGCTCGGCTTTGAAGATGAGCGCAAACTGGCGAGCAAACTGCTCGAAGCGCAGTGGCGCATCAACAACTTCACCCAAATCTATGTCAAAAAGATGATTCGCCCCTTACTGATCGGCCAACACTCCTTCGCCGCGCTGCGCAGCGGAAGGATTGCACCCCACATCTACCGCATCGATGATCGTCTCTACGCCACAGCCAAAGCCCCCGTGTTTAAGATCGAAACCCTGCTGGAACTTCTACTGCGTCTTGAAGACCGTGTGTGGCAGTTTGATCCGAGCTTTTTGGCCCTTTTTACCTACGCCGCCATCCGCCATCCGCTGCGCAAAAACGGCTACACCCTGTTGCGCGGCCTCTTCGAGCGGCGTTACATGTACAGCTATCTGGAGCTTTTTTACCACG
>DZBC01000146.1 GCA_022729835.1 Sulfuricurvum sp.
TGGGTGGCCGGATCAAAACGTCACGGGTGGCCGGATGGGTGCGTTTTTTGCAGTTTTGTACTTACATGTATCGGTGACGATCAAAATTACTCCTATTTAGCGTCGCGAAAGGCAGACACTTTGGCAGATAAAGTAGCGCAGCATGTTTTACACCATACTGATAAAGCATTTAAGCGCTACACATTTTTAGAGCGCGGCAGTGATGAACGTCAATACTGTGCGCCCGGCATTGATCTTCCTGTAGTTGATATTATGCGTACGAAATATGGCTGTTATCCACAATATCATACGTCGGCAGACGATCTAAGTGTTATTTCATCAGAAGGGTTGCTGGGAGGGTTAAAGGTGATGGAGCGCATTGTGGAGGCGCTTGAACACAACCATGTCTACCGTACAACCGTTTTATGTGAACCGCAACTTGGCAAAAGAGGACTATATCCTTCAAGTTATTTTCTCTACCCCGGCGATTACGTAATGACACTACGCAATGTACTGGCTTATGCTGATGGCACCTTATCGCTGCTTGAAATAGCAGATGTGCTCAAAAAGCCGATATGGACACTCTATGAGATTGTTAAGACCCTTTTAGAAAAAGGCCTTATCGCGCAGGTGGATTGAAGGTAACGAGCAACTCGGGAGCGTAAGTGATAGCCTCTTTGATGATTTCATATGCTCCATAAAGGTCAATACAAATCACTTGGGAAGTAAAGAAAGTGTGCAAGCGGGCAACCCCGTGCTGTGCAAAAATTGGCCCAAGCGGGTTGTAGTGATTCTGGACCCCTTGCTCTAAATCTCTGACAAACATACGGCAGGAACGCGTTTGTGTCTGTCCAGAGCCATCGGTGTATTCAGCCGTAAAGGTCTTGTGATAGCGATAGGGAGCATCTTCTTGGTGTTCGACAAAATGGGCGTAAGTAAAAGAGTGCTTGTAATCTACATCGATCATTACCATGATGGCTTTGAGTCGATACAGCAATCCATAGGGCGAATCGTCCCCAAAGGCATCAACGTTGCATAGTTCAAGAAAGTCTGCTTGCCTCTCTCCCCAGACCAGAAAAGAGAAGATCGGATGAAGAGTACGGCGAAAATCATCCCTTTTGAATGCGGCATTAGAGAGTGCGCCCATATGTTGAGGCGGCGAAGTAACAATATTGTAAGGCTTACCCTGCGAGAAATCATAGTTGTAGGCCGGGAAAAGTAGGGTTCCCGTTACGCCGATTCTTTGCTGTAAAGTATCGATCAATAAATGAGGATCAAAGCGTTGTGCATGCTTGCGAAAAAGAAGGGATAGGGGCATCAGATTGGATGCGATTAAAACCGTTTGTCCGGGGGCAAGGTGTAACGAGTCGACAAATCGGTCGTATAGGCTCATAAGCTACACCCTCTCATCTTATACGCTTCCATCACCTCCAGCACCGTATCCGCCACATACGCAGCATCCTCATCGCTCATGCCTTGATGGCAGGGGATGGAGAGCTCGCTTTTGTAAAAATCTTCGCTTACATGGTAGCGCTGCTCGCCGAATTTTTTGACGTAAAAACTGTGTTTGTAGATCGGTTTGTAGTGCACCTGTACGCCAAGGCCTCTCTCTTGAAGCGCGGCGAAGATATCCTCTTTGGGGCAGTGCAGTTCGGGGCGCAGCAGCAGCGGGTAGAGGTGGCGCGATGAGGTGCAACTTTCAGGGATTTTGATCGTATCAAAGAGTTTGTGGCCGCTAAAGCGTGCGTCGTAATAAGCGGCGATTTCGTTGCGCCGCGCTATAAAGGTATCGAGGCGCGCAAGTTGACTGCGTCCCAGCGCGGCGGCAAACTCGGTGAGTCGGTAGTTGTAACCCAGAGTAGGCATATCGGTGTTCCAAAACTGCTTTTTGACCACCCCGTGCGATCTGATGAGCCGCAGCGCAGCGGCGTAGTCATCACGGTCAGTGACCACCGCGCCCCCCTCTCCGGTGGTGATGGGCTTGATGGCGTGAAAGCTAAAGATGCTCATATCGGCGCTCGCGCCCACTTTGACACCCTTACATGTAGCGCCCAGCGCGTGTGAAGCGTCGTCGATTACGAGCAGATGATGACGCTGCGCAATTGCTTTGATGGCCTCCATGTTTACCGGATTGCCCGCAAAATCGACCGGAACGATCGCTTTGGTTTTGGGGGTGATGAGCGCTTCGATGAGCGTTTCGTCGATATTGCCGTCAAGCCGAATGTCGCAAAATACCGGTTTTGCCCCCACCGCAACGGCCATATTACATGTAGCCACAAAACTAATGGGGGTGGTGATGATCTCGTCTCCCTCGCCCAGACCCGCCGCAAGATAAGCAGCGTGCAAGGCGGAGGTGGCGGAGTTGAAGGCTATGGCGTGCTTGACGCCGACATACTCGGCCAGCGATTGCTCAAACAGTGCCACTTCTTGCCCTTGGGTCAGGTGGCTGGAGCGCAAAACCCGCACCACCTCGGCGATATCGGCTTCGCTAATACTTTGGGTGGAGTAGGGGATCATTGCTCCTCCGTGCGGCTTTGGTTGATCTTTGCCAGTAGGCCCGCAGCATCGAGCCAGCGGTCGTTGTTTTTTGAGTTGTACTCAAAGCCTTGTGCGACAGGGACTCCGCGTTCGCCGCGAACGTTACATGTAAAGTCCCGCAGACGGCTAAAGGTGATGGTCGGACGGATGACAAAGTGGTCGTTAAACTCCAGTGTGAGGTGCGAATCGTCTTCAGGGCACATGATTTCGTGCATCTTCTCTCCTGGGCGGATGCCGATAATGTTTTGGGGAAGATGCGGGGCGATGGCTTTAGCCATATCGACGATCTTCATGGAGGGTATTTTGGGTACAAAGGTCTCACCGCCGTGCATCCGCTCGAAGCTCTTGATCACAAAATCAACCCCCTCTTGCAGGGTGATCCAGAAGCGTGTCATATCAGGGTGGGTGATGGGTAGTGTCGCGGCGCCGTCGTGCATTAGCTTTTGGAAATAGGGCACCACCGAACCGCGTGAACCCAGTACGTTGCCATAGCGCACGACACTAAAGCGAATATCCTCCTCGCCCGTAATGTTGTTGGCGGCGACGAAAAGTTTGTCGCTTGCGAGTTTGGAGGCGCCATAGAGATTCAGCGGCGCGGCGGCCTTGTCGGTAGAGAGGGCGATGATGCGTTTGACGCGGCTTGAGAGGCAGGCGTCGATGACGTTTTGCGCCCCCATGATATTGGTTTTGATGCACTCCATGGGATTGTATTCGGCTATGGGGACATGCTTGAGTGCGGCGGCGTGTACGACAAAATCAACCCCGCGCATCGCTTTTTCGAGCCTTGGAAGGTCGCGTACGTCGCCGATAAAGTAGCGCATACACTTGTGATCAAAGCGCTGGGCCATCTCATATTGTTTGAGCTCGTCACGTGAGTAGACAATCACGCGGGTGGGGCTGTAGCGTTCTAGCAGGGTTTTGACGAACTGCTTGCCGAAGCTTCCCGTGCCACCAGTAATTAAGATGCTTTTTTTGTCAAACAAGGGACGCTCCTGCGCGAAAGTACAAGATTATAGCGAAGGTCGCAGGGTTTAGTTGTTGAGCTCAGCTTGAATCATATTGTTGAGCACCGAAAACTGGTTGTTGAGGCGACTGATGATCGCGTCATACTGGATAAATTGTGACGTCATCGCATCATAACGGGCTTCGAGTAGCTTGGTGGTGCGTTCACGATCGTCATTTAGGGCTTTGAGCTCGGTGCTAAAACTGCTTTGCATATTGGTGAGGTAGCCATCGGATTTGGTGTAGTTGTGCAACAGATCGTTTATGTCGTCAAAGATACCGTTTTTGAAAGTGGCGTTGCCGTCATTATCTAGGATGGTTTCGCCACTGAAAAAGCGCTGCGCAGCCAGTGGATCGGCCTCAAACTTCTCAAAATAATCACTACTGTCGTAGCTCATTGATCCCGTTTCATTGAGACTAATACCAAATTGCATCAGGGAATAGCCGTCCTCTTTGAAGGTGGTGAGCATTTTGTTGATCTCGCGGCGGATACTGTTGATGGCGTTGTCGCCGTTGAAAATACCTACTGTGCCGGCTTCAGTATCAGAGGTGGTCATTGCGTGTAGCTCCTCCATCAGGCTGTTGTAGCTATCGGTGAAGTTTTGTAGCTCGTCTGAAACACTCTGTGCAGCTTGAGTGATGCTAAAGTTGGAGCGCTCGTCCTCTTGCAACAGCGAGATAGTAACACCGCTGATAATATCACTGATCTCGTTGGAGCTGCGTGTTAGGGTGATGCCGTTGTATTTAAAGCTGGCGTCTTTTGCCTCTTGGATCACACTGGCACCGCCATCAACCATCTGGCTCGAAGCGTTGGTGTAGCTGCCGCCGGCGAGGTTGGCGACCAGCCCCGCACCCGCAGTCTGAATATCTGAAGTGGTAATGGTCTGATCTTGGCTATCGGCGGTGTTGGAGAGCACCAGCCGAAAATCACCGCTACCGTACTCCACGATAGAGGCTTTGACTTTGGTGGAGAGGCTTGTGTCGGCATTGATGGCGTCCGCGAGTCCCTGCAGGGTGGTGGTTTCGTTGTAGGCGAAGTCATAATTACTACCGTCGATGTTTACGCGAAACGATCCGCTGCTCTCAGGTGTACCATCGACGGCGATGAGCGCATCGGAGGAGGCAAATGAGCCGCTTGAGGTGAGTGCGTCGGATTTGAGCGCACTGTTCAAAAAACCGCCCTTATCGGTGATGACGAGCGGCTCATCAGAAGCCGCGCCCTTGTTGGTTATGCTTAGACGGTAGTCGTCGTTGCCGTATTTAATCACGGCAGCGTGCACTTTTGTACCAAGTGTACTATCGTCGTTGATGGTTTTGGCAAGTTGGCTGAGGGTTGTAGCGTCGGTGTAGTCGATACTGTAGGTCTCATTGCCCAACGCGAAGAGCATCGAGCCGCTTCCAGTGGCCACTTTGTTTGTGGTGGCGCCAAAGGTGCCAGAGGTGAAGCTATCCCCAAGTAGATCGGCTGTTTTGAGCTTGCCGCTTAGGTCGCTAAGGGTGATGCTTTGATCGACTCCGGTGGATTTCGAAGCGAGCACGAGGCTGTAGGCGTCACTGCCCGTTTGCAAGATGGAGGCTTCTACGCCGTCTCCTGCCGTATCGTTAATGGCGTTTTTGAGATCTTCTAGTGTCGTGGCGTTGGTGTAGGCGATTTTATAGTCGGTACCATCGACATTTATATTCAAGGTGCCGCTACCCAGCGCGATGGTCTCATCCAATGCGCTAAAACCCTTGGCTTCAAGTACGTTTTGTTTGGCCAAGGAGGTTTCCGAAATGGTAAAAGAAGTGACAGCAACCCCGTTGTCTGCCGTGACACTGATACCGTCTGTGTTGCCTGTGACGCTACGCTTATCAAAGACTGTGCTGGTAGCAAGCGCTGAGGCACTTGATTTGAAGCTGGTCATTAGGCTCTCTAATAGACTGAGTGCTTCATTTTTCTGATTGGTGAGCGTGATTTTGTTGTCAATCGGAGTCACCGTGAGTTTTTCGTCATTTG
>DZBC01000010.1 GCA_022729835.1 Sulfuricurvum sp.
GTCGCATCCAGTGCTGATTGCTTGAGCGCGTAGAGGGTCTGCGAGCCGTCAAGCTTCTCGCGCGCCACGCCGCCCGCCTCAAAGAGCTTTTGATCGCGCATCAAGCGCTCGTGCGCGTCGTGAAGCTCTGATTCCTGCGCCTTGAGCTGACTTTGCAGCGCTTCAAGGCTCAGCAGCAGCTCCGCTTCGTCTAGCTCCACCAGCAGCGCCCCTTTCTCTACCCGTGAACCTTCGCTACCATGTAAGGCCGTGATGAAGCCTGCGATTTTAGAGCCAATCTGAACCTCTTGGTCGCTGCGCAGTTCGGCTAAAAAGCTGCGCGCTTTCGGAGCGTTTTGCACGACCGCTACAGTCGGTTTGGTTTGCGGTGCGGGGGGTGTTAGCGACGCTTTGGCCTCAAGTCGGGTTTGATAAAGCCCGAAGGCGCCTAGCATCAGTAGTACGGCGACAAGCGCCAAAGAGAGTTTAGTGCGCATCGGCAGCTCCTTGTTCATAAAGATATTCGAGTCTAAAACGTGCGCGTGCACGCTCTAAAGTGCTTTGAATCAGCAAAGCCCTTGCTTTGGCCCTTTGGGCAAGACTTAGCAGCAGATCATCGCTGCTGATGCCGCCCGCCTCAAAACGCACCTCTTCGATACGGGTGCGCTCCTCTTCGAGCATCAGCGACGCCTGAGCCATGCGGCGCTGTTCATCGGAGAGCTCAAGTGCGCGCTTGGCTTTGAGGATCTCCGCATCAAACTCCAAGCGGCATTTGCGCTCTTGCTCCTCTTCGATCATGAGCGATAGACGCAACTGCTCGCTTTGCGCCTTGGTGGCGCCAAAATCATAAAGGCTCCAACGCAACTGCACGCCGGCTTGATAAAGCTCTTGGGTATGGTAGGTGTGATCATTGTCTTGGGATGCGTCGCTCAATCCCGCAGTAGAGCCGTACGATGCCGCAAACCGAATCTGGGGATAAAGGCTGCTTTGGCGCAGTTCGAGCGAAGCGCGAAACGCGGCTTGGCTGTGCTCATGCAGGGCAAAACGCTCCAGCGTCGTTTCGGTTATGATGGGTGCGTCGTACGCTTCAAAACGCTGTAGCGGTAGGGGCGAAGTGCCGCCGATCAAAGCTGAGAAGTCGGCGGCGGCTTGGTCAAACTGCGCTTTGAGGCGCTTGGCTTCCAGCGTGGATTCTTGAAGCGAGAGCGACGCCTTGAGCTTCTCCAGACGCGCCACGCGGCCTAACTCATAAGCATGCGCAAGCTGTGCATACAGCGCCTCAAGCGCGCGGACGCGCTCCTCTTGCGCCTCTAAAAGCGCCTCCAGACTCAGCAGCGCTGCGTAACTGCTTCTGGTCGCATAAACAAGCTGCTCTTTGGCCAGAACCAAGCGGCTCTGCGCCTGCTCGATCCCCAGCGCATCGACGCGCTCTTTGTAGTGTTGCGCCATACCATCAAAGAGCGACACCTCATAAGCCACGCCGCCGTAGAGGGGATTTTGCGTGGTCGCCACGCCGCTAGGATCGCTCATCATGGCTTCAGGCGTCATCGGGGCAAGTGTGCGCGAAAGATTGTGATGCGTGGCGCTTGCGCTTAGATAGAGCTCGCCGTAGCGTTGTGCACGGCGCGCATCAAGCGTGACTTCGCTTTGATGCAGCCGCAGCTCGATGGAGCGCAGATCGGGATTGTGGCGCAAGGCAAGCGAAACGCTCTCATCGAGCGAAAGGGCGGCCAGCACTGCAGGCAAAAGCAAAAGAATATAGGGCATCAAAACCTCCTGATGGTGCCATCTTAGGAGGGGTATGTTAGTTGAATGTTAATCGTACCGTCGTGCCTTCATCCGGTTTGGATAGAACGGCGACGGAGATATTCATCGCATCGCAAAGCCGCTTGACGATATGCAGCCCCAGACCGCTGGAGCCTTGCTCGCTAAAGTGGCGCTCAAAGACCCGTTCGCTCTGCGCGATACCTAAGCCCGTGTCGCGTACATGTAACGTTTCTCCGTCATACGCGATCTGCACCGATCCGCCCTCTTTGTTGTAACGACAGGCATTGGAGAGTAGGGCGCTGATGATCTGATGCAGGGCATCGGCGTTGAGCGGTCGTGCTACGGCCTTACATGTAAGCTCAAAATGAAGCGCGGGGTAGAGCGAGCGATAGGTGCCCATCAGCTCTTCAAGCAGCGCACAAGGAGTGATCGAGGCGCTCAGCAGCGGACGTTCATGCAGTAAGGTCGCTAGATTTTCATGCAGGTGCACGATGCGTTTGGCGTTGCTCTCGATGCGCTCCAGCGCGCGCGTGTTGCTAGGGGTGCTGCGCAGCAAGGTGACGTTGAGCAAAATCGCGGTGATCGGGGTGTTGAGGTCGTGGATCAGGTCTTTTGAAAAGGCGTCTAGGCGGGAGATGGTATCACGCAGGGGTGTGAGTGCACTGTGCGCCAACCATGCGCTCAAAAAACCAAAAAGCAGCAACAGGGCAAGCTGAATCAGCAAGATGTGCATCCGCAGCCGCTCCAGCGCCGCATCAAAACGCCCCCTCTCCATCTGTAGACGCAAATAGCCCTCTTCGTGGGGAATGAACTTAACGATATGGGTGTGGGTCAGGCTGAGATTGTCGATGGCGATTGAACGGTTCATATCGACCTGCCGATGGGTCACGGTAGCGCTGCGGTAGGCGGCATCCCCCATCTTGTAGGCTCTGGCGTAGTCGATCAGCTCAAAGTGCATCTGAGCCAGTAGCGCTTCGTAGCGATCGTGGTAGTAGAAGTGACCTGAGAGCAGAATCAGCGCTCCGACGCTCCCGAAATAGACGCCGAAAAAGCGCCAAAAAGCGCTTCGTTCATAGGGTTTCAAGACGGTATCCCAGTCCTCGGATCGTCTCGATCTCAAGGCCCAGTTTGCGCAAATGGCTCATCATGACCCTTAGCGATCCTTCGCTCGACTCCTCGCCCTCACCTAATGTATAAAGCAGCGCTTCTTTGGCGACCACTGCACCACGACTGCGAAAGAGCATCCCGACAATCTTGTGCTCATACGCAGTAAGGCTTAGGCGTTGATCGTGATGATAGAGGACGTTTCGACCTAGATGATAGGTGAAAGTGCCTGCACAGATACGCTCATCCTCAATGGCTCGGGTGCGTTTGAGTAAAGCACGTAACCGCACGATAAGCTCTTCAAAATCAAAAGGTTTTTTGAGATAATCCTCCGCGCCTGCTCCAAAAGCACGCGATAGTGAGGCGATATCACCAAGAGCGGTGATAAAGATGGTTGGGGTAGTATCGCCGCAGGAGCGCAGAGAGGAGAGCAGATCAAAGCCGTTTTGAAAAGGGACATTGACATCAAACAGATAGCAGTCAAACTCCTGCTTTAGAGTGAGCGAAAGGGCTTCTTGAGCATCAGAAGCTACCGTGACGCCAAAGCCTTCAATTCCTAGAAGATCCACTAATGTTTCGCACAGGGAGGCGTCATCTTCAAGTAAGAGAATAGTTGCCATAAACGATGGACTCCTCAAAGTCACGCTTCAAGTCGATAACCTTTACCCCATTGGGTCTGGATGGGCAGTCCGATCTTGCGCAGATAGCTGATCATAACCCGAAGCGACGCCTCGCTGCTTTCATCTTTGCCGGAGAGTTCATAGAGCATGTCGATCTTCTCGACTGTGGTGTTGCGGTTGCGGAAAAAAAGAGCGACGATCTTACTCTGATAAGGGGTAAGCACAATACGTTCGTCTCCTTCATAAAGAGCATGTTGGTAGAGGTGAAAACGGAAGTTGCCTACATGTAAGAACTCCGATTCAATGCGGTGGTGGCGGCGCAGTACTGCTTTGATACGCACGATCAGCTCTCCAAGATTGTAGGGCTTTTTGACATAATCGTCTGCTCCGGCGAGAAATCCCGCCGAAATAGAAGCCACATCATCCAGAAGGCTGACAAACAGAGCCGGTGTGTAGATGCCTGCCTGACGTAAAGCGACCAATAAGTCAGTTCCGCATCCACGCACTGGGTTCATGTCCATCACCATAAGATCGAAGGTTTTATGGTAGGTTGCCTCATCGAACTCATTAGTGTCACGTACCCAATGGGTGAGGAAGCCGTATGCCTGTAGCGTACAGCTTAGTGTGGCGGCTAATAGCTCATCATCTTCGAGCAATAGGATCGATGCCATGGCTAGCGCCTTAGTATTTGTTTGAAAATTAAAATGCGCCCATAGCGCACACCCCAAAGCACAAAAAGAAGCACCCAACCCAGTGCCGCGGCGTCAAAAAGCCAGAGATGCTGCGGAAAAAAGGAGAGTAGGGCCCGCAGTAGAACTATGGCCTGCATAGAGATAAACAGCGTGACAGCCCAAGCATCGGCGAAGGGAGGGCGCCCCGAGTGTCCTAATGTGACACGGGTGCCAAAGCCTATGAGCATGGTGGTCAAAAAACCGATCCCGATGAGATGCACTCCTAAAAATGGGACATGAAAGAACCCTAAGGCACCAGCACCCAACACAAGTGCATCGAGTATCAGGCCCAAGGGTAGCCACAAAAGTGCCAAATGCAGCACCCAAACGATCGCAGGGGCTTGAAACGGTCTCAGGTTCCATCGCAGCACTTCGCGTAGTACAAATAGTCCCATTGCGAGCGTGATAAGAGCCTCGATTGATACACATCCTAAAAGATTTGATACTGTTTTGAGCAACACCGCTGCCAGTAAGATAGGGATAGCATAAGCCGTTTTGCGCGGTTGTGCATGGCTAAAAAAGGGAATCATGCGCTGTGCTACGACAAAAGTTACAAAAAATAGGTAAAGGTAGAGTACGGCTTCAAATAGGAGTGAAGGAATTGAATCAACGGTTTCAAAGCCCTGTGCCAAAACGCCCAGCAGCCAAATAAGATGTCCAACCGCACCAAACCGCATGGCAATAAGAATCCAAAGCGGATCACTTCTGTCGGGCGTATGTGAGATTTGATAAACCCATTCAAGCATAAACAATGCAAAAAGATGCGTTCCAAAGGCGATAAATACAGCGGTAATCATCAGCCATATAGACATAACGCTTCCAATGAAAAAGAGTATTGCAGCGAGCTGATAGAAGAGAATTACGGGGCGATAGCTTTGCGCGGGAATGGGGGCGGTGGCACAAAAGCGCGGCATGGTAGTAAACAAAAATCCGTGGAAAACTTGTGTAAACACCAAAAAAACCAAAGCATAAACATGAATTTCTACCGGTGAAACGGTCGAAGTAATAGCACCCCGATACATCAACGCAAAAAGGATCATCGACACTACAGCCCAAAGTACACCAAAGAGAAAAAAACCTTGATGCGGCTGTGAGAGAAAGTAACTTTGGCGTATACGCTCATAAGAGATCAAGAACTGTCCTTATAGGTAATCATCAGCTAATTGTAAGCGATTGGATACGAAATAACTTTGACTTGAGTCAATCCAACGCCTTGATCTAAATCAAGATCGAAATCCATTATCAATTCTATACTTCCATTATGTATCGTCTGGTTAGTTCAGTGATGCTCACCACACAAGCAAGGAAGACTTTATGAATATCCCAAATGACGCCCAAAAAATCATTGTCGATAGCGCAACTGTCGATTTTTTTACCTTTAATGTCGGTGAGCAGACCTTTTTTGCCTTCGACACCTCACGCACACCTCCACCCGAGCCGATGGTTAATGCCATGGCAGGACTCAAACTGCTTGATGCGCCGCACAAAAAGCTGCTGATGATCAACCACAAAATGCCCATGGGACTTTTTGACAAGATCGGCGAAGCGTTTGAGGTGGATCAGTGTATGCGCGAAGATGGCCTTGCAGAGGTGATTTTTGGCTTTAAAACCGTGATAGATGCCAGTGATCCGTGCTTTGATGCGAGCTGTCACGGCTGATCGATGGTATCCATCTCCACAGCCTTCGCGCCACCGCTGCGGCTGATTGCTCCTTTCTTTATTTTTGGGGTGCTCTTTTATCTACTGAGCACTTTGGCGATGCTGAGTCTCAAAGGCCAGATTCATTGGCTTGATCTACATTGGGTGGCGGTGGTGCATCTCTACCTCGTAGGCTTTGTGATGATGAGCATCGTAGGCGCACTGGCGCAGTTGCTGCCGGTCATGATCGAAAAAGGGCACTGCTGCGTACAGCTCTATGGGGTTGCTTTGGGGTTGATGATCATGGCAGTGTTGCTCCTATTTGTCGGCTTTTGGACTGCACCGATACTACTCTCTTATGGGGGGTTATTGCTGTTGATCGCCTTTGGACTTATCGGTATTGATCTGATCTTTAGTGCGCGCGCGCGTCTTTTGCATCACTTTAGCGCTGCATCGATGGGTTGGATGAGCCTTTTAGTGCTTATCGGCTCAATCGTCGGATTTTTGATGAGTCTTGCACTGGGTGGCATAGTCGATTTTGCCATCACCTCTTTGATCGATACCCATATTGTCCTGCTCTTTGGCGCGGTTATGGCGCTGGTGTATGGGGTGACTCTGGTACTACTACCGATGTTTGCGCTCGCTCATGGCTTTGATACGCGCAGTAGCCGCGCGGCTTTGATGCTTTTACTTTTGGGTGTTCTGCTTTATAGTTTTGGCGTAGCGCTTTTGGCTCTAGCTCTGCTCGCACTTTCTATACTGGTACATCTGTATCAGATTTCGCTGATCGTACGTCATCGAATCCGTAAAGAGCGTGACATCTGGTTTCGTTCGATGGTAGTCGCGTATGGCGCTTTGGCGTTTTCACTCCTTGGGCTTTTTTTTGGATGGATCAATGATCATGAGTCGCTTGTTTTAGCCTCTGCAACCCTTTTTGCAGTTGGTTTTTTGGGCTTTTTGATTAGCGGACACCTTTACAAGATCATCCCGTTTTTGGTCTGGTTTGAGCGTTTTAGCCCGCTCGTGGGTAAACAAAAGGTACCGATGCTCCACGATATGGTGCCACTGCGCACTGCTGATGCGCAGTGGAGCTTTTCGAGTATCGGCACCCTAGCGCTTGTTTTGGGGATAGCTCTTGATGTGCAGGCACTTTTTTTTGCGGGCTGCTCGGCGCTCTTCGTAGGGGCAATTTTTTTGGCATTCAATCTTTTGTGGATGCTTCGATTTAGATAAGGAGTAAGAGATGCTTGATAAAGAAGATATTTTTGTGGCAATCAGTAGTGTAATCGATCCCGAAGTAGGATGCAACTTGGTAGAGCTGGGTCTGATTTATGATGCGACGTTTAGCGTTGAGGGCATCGTACATGTAACCATGACCCTCTCCACTAGGGGCTGCCCGCTCCATCAGGCGATGCAGCAGTGGGTCAAAGAGGCGGTTGAGCGGCTTGAGGATGTCAAACGTTGCGATGTGGAGATTGTCTGGGAGCCTGCGTGGAATATTTCGATGGCAGCTTCACATGTAAGGGCACGCTTTGGTGCCTAGCGCCACTGCACATATGCTATTGGCATCGCTTTAGTATGATCCTCGGGAAGATCGTTCAGTGTGGGCACGCCGTTTATAAATCGCTGTACAAAGAACGGCTTGTGATAGCCCTTTACATGTAAGGCGTACGCCATCGCTTCGAGTGTCTCATGGCGCATCAGTGCACCGTGAAAAGTGGTGCGCACTTCAAAATCAATCATAGACGATTGTAAGAGTTCAAAGCTCTCCCAAAACAGCGCTTCCTTTCCGCCGCCGCACACCTGCTGCATTTGAGATTGGGGTGCTTTAAAATCAAGAGCGCAGTAGTCGATAAGATCTTCTTTCAGCAAGGCGCGTAGCACATCGGGACGCATGGCATTGGTATCGATCTTGACGCAGTAACCCAGCGCTTTGATGGTACGCACAAAGGTGACGAGCTTGGGGTGCAGGGTGCATTCACCGCCGCTGAGTACCACGCCCTCAAGTAGCCCCTGACGCCGTTGCAAAAAAAAGAGGGCTTCATGCACGCTAATGCGCCCTTCACCAAAAACAATATCAGAGTTGTAACAATACCCACAGCGCAGGTTGCACCCCGCAAACCAGAAGATGGCAGCGGGGAGACCCGGATAATCAAGCAGTGTGAAGGGGGTGATGTCGTAAAGTGCGTTCATCGAAATAGCGGCGTTCGCGGTGCTCTTGTTTCTTGCCAATGTTGAAACTCTCGACGGGTCGATGATAACCCATGACACGGGTATAGACGATACACTTGGTACGTTCTTTGGTCTTCATGAAGCCTCTTCTTGTGTTGAAATCAGCGCGTCGCAGTGGGGGCAGTATTCGTGCTCTCCGCTGAGATAGCCGTGGATCGGGCAGATCGAAAAAAGCGGCGTGAGGGTAATGTAGGGCAGACTAAAGCGCGTCAGTACATTGCGCACCATGCGGCGGCACGCCTCGGCGGAGCTGAGGCGCTCATTCATGTACAGATGTAGCACCGTTCCGCCGGTGTAGCGGCACTGCAGCGCATCTTGCAGCTCCAGCGCATCAAAGGGATCGTCGGTGAAGCCAACAGGAAGTTGCGAGCTGTTGGTGTAGTAGATGTTCTCTCCTTCTCCCGCTTGTATGATGTAGGGATAGCGCTTTTTATCCTCTTTGGCAAAGCGATAGGTCGTCCCCTCTGCCGGGGTGGCTTCGAGATTGTAAAGGTTGCCGCTCTCTTCTTGAAACAAGCGTATACGTTCGCGCATTAGGTCAAGTAACCGCAGGCAAAAGTCGATGCCCCAAGGGGTGGAGAGATCCTCACGATCTAGGGTGAAGTTGCGCACCATCTCGTTCATGCCGTTGACACCGATGGTAGAGAAGTGGTTGTTGAAGTTTTTGAGGTAGCGCGCGGTGTAGGGGTAGAGTCCGCGGTTAAAAAGATCGCCCACGAAGCGGCGTTTTTTCTCCAGAATGAAATAGCCAAGGCGCATCTGCGCTTCGAGCGCGTCGATGAGTGCTGATTCATCGCCCGCATAGAGGTAGCCCAGACGCGCCATGTTGATTGTGACAACGCCGATGCTGCCGGTCATCTCGGCACTTCCAAAAAGTCCGTTGCCCCGACGCAGCAACTCGCGCAAATCAAGTTGGAGCCGACAGCACATACTGCGCACGGCTCCTGGCTGATAGGCATTTGGATTGGGAATGCGCACGCCTAATGCATCACTCATATACTGACTACCGATAAAATTTTGAAAGTAGCTTGAGCCGATCTTGGCCGTATTTTCAAAGAGCAGATCGGTATTGGGGCCATACCAATCAAACGACTCCGTAATATTGACCGTAGGAATGGGAAAGGTAAAGGGTGAACCCATGCTGTCTCCCTCCGTCATCACCTCATAGTACGCACGATTAATGAGTGCCATTTCGGGCTCAAAGTGGCCGTAGGTCATCGCTTTTGGGGAGCTGGCACCGCGCGCTTGGGCTTTGGCGATCAAAGAAGTATTCTCTTCGTAGCGCTCAAAGAGGTGGCGGTCGTTACATGTAGGGGTCTGTAGCTTTAGATCTTCGGGCACACTCCAATCGATGGTGATGTTGGTAAAGGGCGACTGACCCCAGCGGGCAGGAACATTGAGGTTGTAGACAAAGCTGCGTACCGCTTTTTTGACCTCGTCAAACGTAAGATCATCAACAAAGACATAAGGGGCAAGATAGGTATCAAAAGAGCTAAAAGCTTGCGCTCCCGCCCACTCTGATTGTAAGATGCCCAAAAAGTTAGCCATTTGTCCCAGTGCTTCGCGGAAGTGGCGCGGTGCCCTACTTTCGACGCGACCGCGTACCCCGTTGAAGCCTTCATTGAGCAGTGCTCTGAGGCTCCAGCCCGCACAGTAACCGCTTAGACAGTCCAGATCGTGAATGTGCAGCGCTCCGCTGCGGTGCGCCGCGCCCTCTTCGGATGAGAAGACCGAATCGAGCCAGAAATTGGCGATCACCTTTCCGGCGAGGTTGTTGATAAGTCCGGCGTTTGAATAGCCGGTATTGGCGTTGGCGTTGATGCGCCAGTCGGTTTTGGTGATGTACTCCTCTACGCTTTGGGTGGCGTTGACAAAGGTGGTGCCGCCTTCAAGCTGTGCGTCTCGCTGAAGCTTGTGTAAAAATCGATACGTGATAAAAGACTTCATCACCTTAAACGCCCCCGCTTCATGCAACGTCTCTTCGATGGTGTCTTGAATCGCTTCGACCTCATAGCGGCCTTCGTGTTCGATTCGCTCTAAGACACGGTGCAGCACGGCTGCATCAAAGAGGCTCGATTCACTAAGGTACGCTTTGCGGATGGCGTCTGCAATTTTGTAGGGATGATAGAGCTCTTTGGAGCCGTCGCGTTTGATCACGAAGCGCTGCATCAGGCGACCTTTACAAGTAACGTTGAGTTGTATTGTAGACAAAGGAGTGCGCCAGAGTCTTGACTTTTGTCAAAGCCTCGCTTCACTCTTTGCATGGCGCAAATTCTGTGCATTTTGAAGATTTTGCTTGAGTTTGTTGAGATGTCTGGCGCTTTGGTGAAGCTCTTCGCTGAGCTGGAGCATCATATCTTCGCTCTGCTCTAGCAACGCGTCGCTCTCGGGTGAAGCGCCTAGAGATTGTGTAGCGAAGAGTTCGCTTTTTTCTATCGCTTCGGTGGCACTTTGGAGCGTCTCTGCGACGTTTTGCATGAAATACTCTATATGAGCGCAGGCTATGTCAAGTTCATTGCCCTTGATTTTGCCTACCGATCTTTGACCGCTGATCTGCTGTGAGTGGGCAATAAACTGATTGAAGTTCTTCTGAATTTCCAGCACCAGCCTTGCCATGTAGAGAATGACGGCAAATGAAAGAATGGCCAAAACAATCTGAATGCGCGAAGCCAAAATCCGCTTCTCCATGATGTGACGTTCATACTGTGTCACCGCGCTGTCCATGAGTGAGAGTGTTTGTATGCCGCGATCATAGATCACTTTTAGGTCATATAGGTTGTTTTCACCAAGCAGATAGCGATCAATAAGCGTGCGCATAGCACTCCAGTTCTCTCCTACTGCCGCCATGGTTTGCTGTATCTGCTCATTGGAAAAACTTTGATGTTTTGAGGCCACTTCCTTGAGGTAGTCGTAGTTGCGGTCAAACTCGTCTCGTGCCTCTTGCAGCCGCTCAAACGCCCCCTCTTCGTTAACGAGAAGACGGTGCAGTTCCAGTACGGTACGCTGGGAGAGCATACGCTGTTTGCCCGCAACATTGATGATTTTGGCATCTAGTTTTTGATCGATATTAAGCCAAATATTGACCGCAATGATCAGCACAAGATTGAGCGACAAAATACCGACAATCCATCGGACTTTGGTGGAAATAGAGTTCATGATAGCCCCTCTTTGAAATAGCGTGTCAGTTCACCCGGACGCAACAACACCATTTTGTGTTCGTGCTCCTCAATCAACCCTTTGCGTATAAATTTGGCCAAAACCCTCGAGAGCGTCGCGGGCTGGATGTTGAGTCGATAGGAGATCTCTTGCTTTTTGAGACTGTTGAAGAGTTCCAGATGATCGTGCAACATTTTAGCAACTTTGGCGGTTACGTCGAAGATCATCCCCATATTGACCGTGCACTCTACGAGTTGTTTTTGATCGGCAAGAATGTTTACGAGGTTGATTAGGAGCGTGATGTCACTTCGCACACATGATTTAAAAAGGTGTAGATCAAAAGAGACCACTTCACTAGGAGCTATGAATTCGATGTTGCTGTAACAACTGATGGTCTCACAATCTAGTGAGCCGATGTTGGTCAGAAGTGACTCATCTTGGAGCGCGTAGAGAAACACTTCGTTGTCAAAGCGATCAACTTTGTAGAACTTTGCTTCGCCGCTAAGCAGAAAGTAGACGCGGCTTAAATCGTCCTCTTCGTAGGCCAATATTTCAGACATACCATAACGCTTAAAGCGCGCACTCTCTTCAAGCGCACGGGTAGCGTCAGGGTTGGCATCTTTGAAAAAACGCAATACATGTAAGGGTGTAGGCATATTGATCCTTCCGCTTTTATGGTACGACTATTGTACCTTTTGGGCGGAAAAATATTTTGACGCAGGTCAATTATTCTAAGGATTCAGACTTCGGCTGTTTTAGCCGCCAGACGATCAATAAGCACACCAATGCTGCATCCCTCAATGCCGGCACGCTGTGTCAATGTCTCATAGGAGTGCTTTGAGAGATAAGTACATAAACGAATAAGTTGCTCTTGGGTAGTGCGCAAGGTGTCGTAGCGCTCTTGCATGGTAGTCGCTTGTTCTTGTGTAATCGGTGTGCGAAGCGATTTGTACTCGACGAGCACGCCCTCTTTGTAGACGCCAGAAATTTCCGCATAGACCCAGTAGTAGCCGCTGTCTTTACGCAGATTTTTGACATAACCACTCCACGCACCTTTTTGGTGCAAGGTCTCCCACAAAGAGGCAAAGACGGATGCGGGCATATCGGGGTGGCGTACGATGTTGTGTGGTTTGCCGATCAACTCTTCTACGTCATAACCCGAAATGGCGGCAAACGTTTCATTGGCGTAAGTGATGATACCGTGTAGATCAGTACGTGATACGATCAGTTCATTGGCAGGAACTGGCGTCTGTATAAACGGGGCAAAACTGCCCCCCTCAAGGATAAAACGCGCCATCAGAACTTCTTTTTGAGATCGCCGTGGTAGGCAATATCTTTGACATCTATCCCTTCTGCGTTGAGCCACTGCGGAATCGCGGTGCCCTCTATCTCGAGCTTATCGCGCTGTGAATTGAGCTCATCTTCGGTGTAGGCAAAATGCATATCAGCGGCAACCACATGGGCAAAGGTCTGAATAGCGGTGAGTTTTTTAATCTCCTCCTCTACCCCTTCGCCCTCAATGGTAACGATAATACGCCCTTTTTCGTCATGAAAATGGTAATCACATAGTTCACTTTGCTTGAGCGATTCCACCACTTCATCAAGATAGGCGGGCGTGGTTTGTACCACAATGCTTGAAATATTCACACTAACTCCTTGCGACGCATTAGCGCCTTAAAATTGATAATCGAGCTGAACCCAACCGACGGTTTTATCTTTGGCGACCAATGCGATGCTTTCATCCCCAGCACTGAAAAAAGCCCCTTTGAGCAAGACGCCAAGTCCCTTGATGGCACTAATCTTGCTCCCGTAACTGACATCGATCTCACTGCCTAAATCCTCTTCGCCGCTTTGGGCGCTGAAGCTATGATAGACAAGCGCCAGATTGCCCAGCGTTTTATCATTATAGCCCGCCATCACATTGCTATCGATCAACCCGTTGGCGTTATTTGATCCTAGAAAAACATCGGCCCAACCGTTGAACTTATGCAGGGTTGCCAGCGGAGTCATAAAGCCATTGTTTACATCATCACCCGCTTCGCCCAGCACCTCATAGCCCACTCCTAGTGTTAAGGCGTTGTAGCTTGCCGCAAGCTCAAGATTGAGATAGGTGGCATCGGCTTTTACATCCTCGACACGGTATTCCAGCGAAGGATCGCTTTGCATCGCGTACTCGGCGCGGTAGTTGAGTGAGAGCTCAGGAGTGGCTTTGACTTTGCCGTGCAGCGCTGCGCCATAGGTGTCGCTGATGGAGCCGAGCATATAGCTGTAGGCACTTAGCGTGACTTGAGGGACGATTTTATAAGAGAGATTGACCAGTGCGCTTGAGGTTTCGGTCGCTCTATCTGCTAAGACGTACTTTTTAACCGGATTGATCCCAAAGACATAGGCCGCGACGATATTGAGCGGTTCGAGTGGATTAGAGATGAGCGCTACCGCATCAAAGCTCTGTGGCATTTGGCGCCAATCTACAGAACCTATAAAACGCTGATTATCAAGATTGACAATCTGGCGGCCCGCCTTTATGATCGTCTTGGCCGGCAGTTTGATTGCCATGTAGCCCTGTGTTAGACGCGCTTGGTCGGGATCAACGATGGCGTCGTATTCGGTACGGCCATTGGCAGTGGAGAAGTAGTCGTCATAGCCAAAATTGTTGACAGAAACACCTTCAAGCCCAAAGCCTAACATAGAACTTCCCGCGACGGAGTTGGCTACAACCCCCAAGCGGGTACGCGCCGTGAAGGCACTGCCCGCGTCTTTGTCGTTATCGGCTACGTCAGCGTTTTCATAGCGTAGGCGCACTTGTCCGTCAAATTTTAGGTCGTCAAAAAGGTTGATGCCTCCTGCAGATTCATCGGCAAAGAGAGCGCTACTTAAGCTAAGGGCAGCTACGGTTGAGAGCAAGTATACTTTTTTCATGGGTAAGGTTCCTTTTTTATTGATTGAGATTCCAAAATAGAATCGTTTTTTCTTCTGCAGCAGAGAAGAGGTGTTCCTCGTCAACAAACACAATGTCGCTTAGTGTTGCATTATGCCCTTTGAGGGTGGCGAGGGTCGCTTTGGTTTGGGTGTCGAAAAGCAGCAGATCGTTGTCAATGGAGTTGGCAAAGACGCCGCGCGCGGCACTGGGTGAGAGTGCGGCAGCGTAGATCAGAAACGATCCGCTTACGTAGTACGCTGTGCCGACTTCAGGGTAGATGGCGCAACGGCGGTCTTGTCCGGCGGTAATGATCGTGTGGTTTTTATAGTCTATCTTGTAAATGTTGTCGAGATTTTGGCCTAAGTAGAGTTTTTTGTGGGCGAAGTCAGTAATATTAAAGAGGTTGACTTCGCCACTCTCATCGGCAGTGACGAGGGTAGTGCGCGCTTCATTGAGCACAATGTCGCCCAGCGCCGATCCGCCGCTGGGGCGCACCTTGATGGCTTTGCGGTAGAGAATGCTACGTTTATTTAGATCAAAGAGTACAACTTCAGAACTCAGTAGTCCCAACACGATACGCTGTGCATCTACAAAAAGCCCTTTCTTGATGATAAGCTCGGCGGTGTCATCGATCAGACGCTCCAGTGTGCCATTTTGGTACATGTAGACATCGCGGTAGCCGGATTTACCTTGAGCGACGATGAGTAGCGCATCTTCAAACGCATCAATTGAGTAGATTTTTGGAGGCGTAAGGTCACCCAAAAAGTCGGCTACTGCAGGCAGGGTGATAGTAGCGTTATGCTCTTGAGTTTGAATATCAAAACGGTCAATAATGCCCCGATCTGTTCCTGCGTAGAGGATATGGTCTACCAGTAGCAAGTCGGTGACCAACCCTGAAGCTTTAAGGGTATAGCTACTGTGAAGCGTTATCGCTTCAAGTGCGGACCAGAGCATCAGCGTGAACAGTAAGAGTCGCATTATTACTCCTTTATCTTTTAAGCGGTAACGACAATGGCGCCGCTAGGACAGCGCGAAAGGCAAAAGCCGCAGGCCGTACACTTCTCGCTTTCGATAACGGGCTTATATAGACCGTTAAAGCGAATCGCATCTTCCATGCAAGGCTCCTTGCAAGAAAAGCAGATCACCCCATGATGGCTCATACACTTTTGAGTATCGATGAGGACGTGTGCACGGATTATGACTGACGCGTCATCGAGTACCTTTAAGTCGCAAACCTTGAGGCACGCTTCGCAGTACGTGCAGCCATTTTGAGCAAAATCCAGATAGGGCATACCTTTGTCGCTTAAGCGAATGATCTGCTCTTCGCATGCGCTTTGGCACTTCTTATCATTACATGTAGGGCACAGCGCTCCAAAGCGCATCGCATCGCTGGCATAAGGCGGACGCACCATTGGTGCCTTTAAGGCAGCACTGCTGCCCAAAAAGTTAAAAAAGTCGCGTCTGCCCAGCTCCGCCATGATCAGTTCACTCCGGTGTTGAGCGTATCAAGCAGATTCGAGCGGTTCTTCATCGTATCGCTTTGGTAGTCCGGATTAAAGTTGTTTTTTACGAGCGGATCACCTACGTTTTGCGGTGCATGACATGCAGAGCAGTTGAAACGCCCTTTATGCAGTTCATCTAGCTTATGGACTACCGTCTTAATATCGTTGGTGCCTGCAACCTGTTTGCCGTCTTGAATCAGATTGCCCTCTTTATCCAGCTCTGATTTGGGTCGAAAAGAGGCAAAGTGCGATTTTGGAATCGGTGTTGCGCCCATCGATTCGGCCACTTCGGGGCTGTGACAGGCAATACACTGATTATCCTCTCTGGTGATTGGTAGCATCCCCTCTGTATCGTGTGGGATCATCGGCGGTGCATTGTCGAATGCACGCTCATACTTGACTCCGGAACCCGGAGTGTTGGTGGCATACTCGGTTTTACTCGGCAATGTCTCTTGCTCGCTGTAAAGTGTCGTCTTGCGTAGACCGATCGCCTCTTCTGTTTGCAAGGGTTTCGCCGCTTCCACCTGCGCCGGTTTGCTCTTATCACTGCAACCGCTCATCATCAAGACGGCGGCAAGCGCACTAAATATCACTACCTTTTTCATAGACTCTTCTCCTTGGTTTGTGTTGCAAATTTTTTGAGTGAGAATCCCAGTGCATCATCGTCACATACTTCAATACAACGCCCGCAGTTGGTACACTCACCCATCACCACACTCTCGCTGCGCTTGGCAACCATGTGCAGCACCTCTTTTTCAGGACAGACCTCTTTGCACTTCATACAGGCCGTGCAAGCCTCGGCATCGTGATAGACGCGAATGAGCGAAAAACGCCCCAGCAGACTATAAAACGCCCCCAGCGGGCACAAGTGCCCGCACCAACCGTTCTCATGCACAAACAGATCAAACAAAAAGATGACGATGATCGCACCGACACCAAGACCCATCCCAAAGACGGTGCCGCGATGCACCATCGAAATCGGACTGATCATCTCAAAAGCGGCGACTCCCATCACAAAAGAGAGCAGCAGCCCCAGCCCCAGAATCCAAAAGCGAATAGCGCGGCTCATATAGACACGCTTTTGCACCTGTGAAATACCCAGCACACGGCGCAGCTTGTTGGCGGCGTCGGTGATGAGATTGACCGGACAGACCCACGCACAAAAAGCGCGTCCCCCAATAATCAGATAAAAAAGCGTAATGATCAGCGCCCCTAAGAGCACGTCAAAACCGAGCACCGCCCCTGCAAGCGTCATCTGCATGATCGCATAGGGATCGGTAAGCGGAATCGTTTCAAACAGCAGCGAACTGCTCAAGTTGCCCTGTAATACCGTCCAGCCAAATACATTGGCACCGATATAAAGGCCCAAAAGCCCAAACTGCGTCAAACGGCGTAGGATCATAAAACGGATTTTTTTCATTTTAGAATCCTTCATCCGAATTGAGCGAATCCACAGCACTTTTCTCATTGATCTGCGTTTGGGTCGTTTCCGCTTTGGCACCCGCTACGCGCGCCTCATCACCGCTGTCCCAGCCTTTGATATAGTGATCTCCGACCTTGCCCAAAGCAATTGCATTAGGCAGCACGAAGATCGCCGGTTTTTCGGTGATACAGGCACGCTCGCACAGTCCGCAACCCGTACAAACGTTGGTGTTGACCACGGGTTTTAAAAAGGCGTGTTTGCCGGTACGTTCGTTTTTCTCATATTTAAGGTAAATCGCCTCATCCATCAAAGGACAGGCGCGGTAACAGGCGTCGCACTGAATGCCCCAAAAGGCGACACACGCCTCGACATCCACCACCGCAACACCCATATCCATCTTCTTGATCTCCCAAGCACCCGCTTCGTTTCTAAGCGACGCTTCATTCAAAGCGCCCGTCGGACAGACAGGTACACAAGGGATATCCTCACACATATAGCACGGTATCTCTCTGGGCACAAAATAGGGGGTGCCGATGGGATTATTATCACCGGGAGCTGCCAGACGCAACGTCTCATACGGACACGCCAAAGCGCACAATCCGCACTTAATACATGTACGCAAAAAATCACTCTCAGGGAGTGCGCCGGGCGGACGCAAGATCAGCGGAGCCGAGCGAACCTCGCCCACATAAGCGCTCCACGCCAGTGCTCCCATAGCCGCAAGGCCGATACCCCGAGCCATCGAGAGGATAAATTTGCGTCGTTCATTCATGGCTTCGGCCTTTATGCTTTATAGATCTTAACCGCGCACTTTTTATAGTCGGTCTGTTTTGACTGCGGGCAGGTGGCATCAAGGCAGACTTTGTTGATAAAGACCTTCTCGTCAAACCACGGCACAAAGACGAGACCCACAGGCGGACGGTTACGTCCACGAGTCTCAACCCGTGCTTTTACTACGCCGCGACGTGATTCGACATTCACCAGATCACCACGCTGAACGCCACGCTTTTTAGCATCATCAGGGTGCATGTAGCAGAGCGCTTCAGGCACTGCTTTGTACAGCTCCGGAACGCGCATGGTCATGGTGCCGGAGTGCCAGTGCTCCAGCACACGTCCGGTGCAGAGCCAAGTGTCGTACTCTGCATCCGGCATTTCGGGGGGATCCATATAAGGACGGGCAAAGATTTTGGCTTTGTTCTCCAGCGGCTTTTTGGTCTTGTCAGTGATATGTTTGAGATCACCTTGAGCCAGTTCCTTAGCCAATTTGCCATAAAACGCAAAGTCGCTGTCCGGAGCTGCTTTTTTGGCATACGGATCGTATTTGGTATTGAAGCGCCATTGCGTCTCTTTACCGTCCACTACCGGCCACTTCAGACCACGTACCTTGTGATAGACATCAAAGGGAGCCAAGTCATGGGCGTGGCCGCGACCAAAGTCCGCATACTCCTCAAAGAGATACTTTTGAACAAAAAAACCATACCCCTTAAAAACCTTTCCGTCACTTCCGACCACATTGCGGCTATCGCCGATCGCTTCAGAGTTGTCATAGCCCATTTGGATGGGGTCTTTATCATCATTTTTATAGCTTTTTGCACGCTCATTGGCGAAGATGATATCAAACATCGTCGTATTGTCGCTGTAGCCCATCTTTTTGGCCTCTGCGCGCACATCGGCGAGCTTGGTGCCATCGCGAAGAGTCTGTTCGCCCCATAGATCAGCCACTGTGAAGCGTTTGGAAAATTCCATCCACTGCCACGTATCACTCATTGCATCGCCGACAGGAAGAACTTGCTGACGCCATAGCTGAGTGCGCCGTTCCGCATTGCCATAGCCACCCCACTTCTCATAGATCATCGCCGAGGGGAGAATTAGATCCGATACCTTTGCCGAAATACCCGGATAGCCATCGGAGGTGACGATAAAGTTATCCATCTCACGCGCTGCGTTGATCCAGTGGGTCGCCGAAGCGGTATCTTGGTAGGGGTTGCAGACATTGACCCATGCAAACTTGATGTTGCCATCTTCGATATCGCGGTGAATCCGCATGATATCTTGATTGCCGATGGGGTTGAGCGTACCTTCAGGCACCTTCCACGCAGTCTCGCAGATTTTGCGGTGCTTGGGGTTTTCACTCATCATATCAGCCGGCAGACGGTGGGTAAAGGTACCGACTTCACGAGCCGTGCCACACGCCGAGGGCTGGCCAGTTAGCGAGAAGGCACCAGAGCCGGGCTTAGCCTGCTTATTGAGCAGAAAGTGGACGTTGTACGAGAGGGTATTGACCCAAGTACCGCGCGTATGCTGGTTCATCCCCATCGTCCAAAACGAAACCACCTTACGATCTTTTTCGATATAGAGATCAGCTAGAGCTTGAAGCTTTTGCTTGAAACTCTCCAAACTCTCCAGCGGGTCGCCCTTGGAGATTTTGGCAACATAATCAAGGGTGTAAGGGGCCAAAAACTTCTTGTACTCCTCAAAACTAATCTCCCAGTGGGCAAGACCCGCCGGTTTCATCTCCATCATGTCGCCCTCTTTGTAGCCAAAGGGTTCAAGTGCGGGAGCCTCTTTGGCTGAGACCGCCTTGCGCATCTCTTTAGAATAGGTCTCCATCTCTTTGGGGCTATATTTGCCACTCTTGATTGAAATCTCATTATCACGACGCATGCCATAGCCGATATTGACCGGTTGTGATGCAAAAACAATGTGCTCTTTGACAAAATCCCAATCAATAGACTCAGGGTGGTTATAGACGATTTCGCGGGCGATATAGTTCCACAGTGCTAGGTCGGTATTGGGCGAAAAGATGATCTCGATATCGGCCAAATCTGAGGTGCGGTGGCGGTAGGTGGACATATTGATCACCTTGACGCGATCAGGTTCCGAGAGTTTACGATCCGTTACGCGTGACCAGAGGATCGGGTGCATCTCTGCCATATTGGAGCCCCAAGAGACAATGGTGTCGGTGAGCTCGATATCATCATAACAGCCCGACGGTTCATCGATGCCGAAGGTTTGATAAAAACCCACGACCGCAGAGGCCATACAGTGGCGCGCATTGGGGTCGATGGCGTTGGAGCGAAAGCCCGCTTTCATCATCTTAAGCGCCGCATAGCCCTCCATAATGGTGTACTGACCTGAGGCGAAGATGCCGATCCCCTCAGGGCCTTTCTCTTTTAGGGCACGCTTGGCGTGTTTTTCCATCTCATCAAAGGCGCGCTCCCAGCTCACCTCGGCAAATTTGCCTTTTTTGTCAAACTCCCCTTTGGCATTGACGCGCAGGAGCGGTTTGGTCAGACGGTCGGCGCCGTACATGATTTTGGCGTTGAAATAGCCTTTGATACAGTTCAGACCTCGATTGACCGGAGCCGCAGGGTCGCCCTTGACCGCGACCACGCGACCATCTTTGGTCGCCATCATAATGCCGCATCCTGTTCCGCAGAATCGACACGCCGCTTTGTCCCAACGCCAATCTTTCTGTGCTTCATCGGCTGCTGCTTGCGCACCCGTTGGCAATGCCATACCGATCGCGCTCGCCGCCGAAGCCGCCGCCGCAGATTTCAGAAAATCCCTTCGCTCCATACTCATCATCGCTCCTTTATGCCAAAATTTCGAAAATATCCCTTCGGAAATTTCAGTTTCTGTGCGTAGCTTACCCCGTTTATTAAGTTAAGTCTTTGATCTAAGTCAAGGCTTTACATGTAAGGTTTGATTCAGTGTTAATCCCTTTTTACTCCCTGACAAAAACGTTTTTTTCTTTCAAACTTATGAGCTTGATAGAATAGAGATTGAGTCAAAATAACTCAAAGTTGTGATTAAAAAGAATGTAAAATTTATGCAAATAGAATGAAGTAGTACTGTAAATTTCGAGCATTAGCGTCCTGTTATGACAGCTCATACAGATAGAACCATGGTCACCCGGTATGGCTTCCCAACTCAAAGACGAAAAAGCAGTCTGCTGCATTCAAGCATCGAAACGCTATTAATGCTTTGGATCAAAAACGCCTTGCGTATACTTGATTGTTTAGCTCTAAATACAGTTTAAAGTTATGAATCGGCTTGTTTTACCTCGAAAACAACCTTATTGGTTGCTAAGTATCCAGGGTTGCATCTAGGAC
>DZBC01000147.1 GCA_022729835.1 Sulfuricurvum sp.
TGCATCCTGATGGTACTGCAAGCCAAGTGCAGGTACTGCGTGCGGGTCTCTTTACGCTGGTGGGCGAGGGCAAATTTTTGCGCTACGACGTCGAAAAAGAGCAGCTCATCGAGCTACCCCGTCAGCCAGAATCGCGCTATCTCGCCTTGGCGTCACAGATGCAAGAGACACCCTCAGGTATCAGCGACGCAGTGATCGACCCCACACGCGGCGCGATTTTGGAGCTGCTGATGGATATGCCTACGGCTGCGGAGCGCATTGCACAGGGTGGGGTGATCGGTTATATTATTTTGGGACTGGGGGCGTTTGGGATGCTGATCGCCTTTGTGCGCGGTGGGGTGCTGTTGATACAAAGTGCCAAAATCTCCGCGCAGCTCAAAGATATTGACGCACCCAAAGCGAACAATGCGCTGGGCCGTCTTTTGGGGGTCTATAGGGCTAATGCCGCTGAAGATGTCGAGATCGTCGAGAGCCGACTGGATGAGGCCATTCTCAAAGAGCTGCCCTCCATCACACGCGGTGAAGCGCTCATCAAACTGCTCGCTGCCGTCGCGCCGTTGCTGGGGCTACTGGGGACGGTCGTGGGTATGATCGAGACCTTTCAGGCAATCACCCTCTTTGGTGCGGGTGATCCGAAGCTAATGGCCGGCGGTATCTCTAAGGCGCTGGTGACAACCATGCAAGGGCTTATCGTCGCAGTGCCGCTGCTCTTTGCTCATGCGCTGGTGCGCTCACGTTCACGCGCCATCATTGAGATCTTGTCACAGCAGAGCGCTGGGCTGATCGCACACCGGATGGAGCGACGCTAGGATGGATCTTTTACTGGAGGATTTGCTGCGGTTTATGGAACGCGGCGGCGATATCTTGTGGCTGATTTTTCTGGTCGCTTTTTTGATGTTTGCTTTGCTGTTGGAGCGTTTTTGGTATCAGTACCGACTCGCGCCCAAGCGTTGTGAAGCGCTGCTACAGGATTGGTACACGCGTAGCGAGCACCGATCATGGTGTGCCAAACAGATTCGTACCGCGCTTATGTCACAGCTTCGTAGTGAGCTACAGGGAATCGTACCCATCATCAAGGTATTGGTGGCGATGTTGCCGATGCTGGGGCTGTTGGGCACCGTTAGCGGGATGATTCATGTCTTTGATATTATGGGTGTGACGGGTACGGGCAACGCTAGAGCGATGGCGCACGGGGTTTCGTTGGCCACAGTGCCTACTATGGCCGGTATGGTCGTGGCGGTGGTTGGCATCTTTTTGGTGTCTCGGCTGGAACATACCAATACGTTGATGCTGAGTCAGTTTGACGATAAGCTTGCACAGGAGAAGTGATGAAACGCGATTATCTTAACCACAACGGTGAGGACGACACCGCCATCGACATGACGCCGATGCTCGACATCGTCTTTATCATGCTGATCTTTTTCATCGTCACTACCTCTTTTGTCAAAGAATCAGGCATCAGTGTCAACCGTCCCAAGGCGGACACGGCGGAGCGCCAGGAGCGCGGCAACATCATGGTGGGTATTAAACCCAACGGTGAGGTGTGGATCGACAAGCGGCTCGTAGAGATCGCTGCCGTACGGGCAAATGTTGAGCGTTTGCATGCTCAAAACCCCGAAGGTTCGGTGGTCATTATTGCAGATCAGGCCTCACAAAACGGTGTGCTGGTGGCGGTGATGGATCAGATTCGTCTAGCAGGGATAGAAAACATCTCGCTTGCCGCCAGCAAGGATTAGATTCGTGATACTTGTACGCTACGCCTTTGCGGCTTTCGCGGCACTGCTGTGCGCTGTGGGACTCTTTTGGATGATGCAGATGCTCATTACTCCAGCTGAAGAAGTGGTGCTTAACGCCTCTGTGTCGCGTAGCATCGACTTCGTGCGCGTCAAGCGCCAAGAGGCGGAGCCGGAGATGAAAAAGCGTCTTCCTCCCGAACCCCAGCCCAAACCCCAACCTCCGACCCAAACCCAAAAGATCGCTACGCAGAGCCAGACCCCCGCACAAAGTGCGCCGATCAGTGCGATGGTGCCCGATCTGCCCACGCAAGGTGCGTTTGCCAAGGGTGCGGCGCTCTCCATGAACATGATGCAGGGCGACTCTGAACTCACTCCGCTGGTGCGGATCGATCCGCAGTATCCGCCGCGTGCGCGGCGTCTGGGTATCGAAGGGGTGATAAAAGCACAGATTTTGGTGGATACCGAGGGTAAGCCCAAATCGATCGAGATTATTGAATCTGATCCCCCCGGCGAGTTCGACTCTAGCGTGAGCCGCGCTTTGATGCGCTGGAAGTTTCGCCCAAAAATCGAAGGCGGCGTGGCGATGGAGTACAGCGGTGTTGTCACGATCCTCTTCAGTCTGAATCAGTAAGGAAAGAGGGTATGAATAAAACGATTACAACGCTCCTGTTGGCCGCGTCTTTGTATGGAGCCGCGCCGACCATGAGCATGAAGACCTACGAGGTGATCAACAAAGCACAGGAGATGATGGAGGCGCAGCGCTATGGCGAGGCGGCCAAGGCGCTTGATGAGCATCTGGCAAAAACTGAAAAACTCCCCTTTGATCAGGCGTACATGTACAACATCTACGGCTATCTCTATCTCGCCGAGGCCAGTTACAAAAAAGCGCTTGTGGTGTTTGAGAAGGCTTTGGCGCTAGGGGTACTTGATGAGAAGATGCAGCAAAACCTACTCTACAATCTCGCGCAGCTCTATCTGCAAGAGGGTGATTTTAAGCGCTCAATCGAGCGCTTCGAGCGCTGGCTGGAACATGCCACAGAGGTGAGTGCGGAGCAGCGGATGCTCTATGTCAGTGCGCTGATCCAGTCTAAAGCGTTTGAAAAGGCGCTGGGTGTCGTGACTCGGGTGATTGCACAAGCACCAAAACCTTTGGCGTTGCATTATCAGACCCGTTTTTATCTGGAGTATGAGTTAGGACGCTTGAATGAAGCGATTAAAACCTTACATGTAATGATCCAGCTTTTTGAACCGAGCAAAACTTACTATGCGCAGCTTGCCGGACTCTACGGTATGCAAGAGCGTTACAGCGAAGTACTGGGGGTGATGGAGCTGATGCATGCGCAGAAGATGGAGTTTAGCGAAGCCGAAACCTTGCAGTACGCGCGCCTGCTGCTCTCACAAGACCAACCCTACCGTGGGGCGAAGGTGCTCGATGAAGCACTGGAATCAAAAAAGCTGCCGCGCAGCGCAGAGCATCTAAAGCTCGCCGCCGAAGCCTTTTTGAGTGCGCGTGACTACTTGCGCTCGATTCGTTATTATGAAGAGCTGGCGGGTATGGAGGGCGAAAAAGGGGAACATTACGCCACTATCGCCAACCTCTACGCCAGAAAACATCAATACGACAAAGTAGTCCAAACCGTAGATCAAGCGCTCAAGCAAGGAAAAAAAGGCCAAGGAGACCTGCTAATGCTTCAGGGTTTTGCCTACTTTGAACTGGGCGAAACGCTCAAGGCTAAAGCGGTTTTTGATGAAGCCAAAAATGATCCCAAACACGCCAAAGCAGCGTCGCAGTGGATCGAGTTTTTGACGGGGTCGTGAAGCGCTGATGCGAAGGTGTAGGGCCGCAAGGCGCACACGCTCCTAAAAAGAGGAGAGCGGAGCGAGAATCTTTTCGATGCGGATAATTTTGAAGTTTTGGGTGTTGGATGGGGTGGCGTGGCCGTCTTGGACGACCAAAAAGCCATAAGGGTAGAGCACGCCGATATTCGCAGCGGTAACGTCGAGACCGTCGGTCTCTTGTGCGCCGTCGATCACATCGTCGTCGATGGTAAATTTGCCCAAAAAGAGACCGCTTTGACGATTATAGACGTTGTAGGCGTGCTCACCTTGTGAGGAGGCGAAGAGGTAGCCTGAGCCGCCTTCCATCGTATAAAGTGCCAGCCCTTCCACGTCGGCGACGAGATGGCCGTTTTTACCGGTGGAGTCGATCAGCACACGGTGCGCGGGGGCGTCGGCTTTGGCATCATAACGCCAGATACCCACATCCTCTTCACCGATGTAAAGTGCGCCTAGTTCATCATCCGCGACGCAGCCCTCAGTCTGGCTGCCCACTTCAAAAAGGCGTACGCGTTTTGCATCGACTTTGCCCTCATGTTCGAACAGTTCGAGCTGCTCTACTGTGCCAAATTTGTTGTTGACAAAGACATAGGTCTGATCACCCTCTTGGTACATGCACAAGCCATAGTTCTCTTTGATCGTTTCGATGCTACGCTCGGCGATAGGGTAGAGTTGGCGCGTTTGTGCGTCGATGGCGTAGAGGGCGAGCGTGTCGTCGTCGCGCTTGGTGGCGGCTACGATACTGAGGCTCTGATCACCGATATGGACGTTGTTGCGCAGATCGACGTTGTTAAAGCGCCCATCAGGAAGGCTTTGGATGCGTTTGCCCGAGAGATCATACACCTCTAGGCCACCCCCTTTTTTATGGGTGCCGATGATGAGGCTTTGGTAGGGGTCGCTTGGATGAATCCAGATGGCCGGATCATCGGCGACGTCACCCACTGTGGCCATTGGCTCGGTTTGCGCATCGGCGCTTACATGTAAGGTACGCTCATGGTGGGCGCAACCGCCCAGAGCAAGAGCGAGCGCGAGGCTAAGTAGGGCTGTTTTCATGGTTTAGAACTTGCCTGAAAGGGTCAACATAAAGACGGAGCCAGCACGCTCGACTTGGGTTTCATAGTCATCCACTTTACCGGCAATTTTGTCTTCAAGAGATTCATAAGCCGTGATTTTTTCGGTAACGTCGGCATCAACCAAGTTGTCGCCTGTAAGGCGCAGGGTGAGCATATCGGTTGGTTTGTATTCGATGTAGGCTTCAAGATTGGCATCGTATTGGGTGATTTCGGTGGTAACGGAGTCTTCGTAGGTAGAGTCACCGCGTTTTTGGTAGCTAAAGCCGTAGCTCAGACCCAAAGAGGAGAGGGTGTGGCTTAGGCCGAAGTTGTACGCATAGTCGGGTTGGTCGTTGAAGCGGCGGTCTTTGCCTGTGAAGGGGTCTTCGATTTCGGAATCAAAGTAGCTGTAGTTGGCAAAGAAGCTCACGGAAGGAACACCGATGAAGCTAAGCGGGAAGCTGGCGTCAAGTTCTAGACCTTGAACCGTACCGTCAGCGACGTTGTCTAGGGTGTAGTTGCCGCCTTTGAAGGTTTCGCCATCATCTTCAACCAGATTTTCATTTAGGTAGAGATACTCGATTTTATCCTTGACACTGCGGTAAAAGAGGTTGGCGCCTACCATACCGAATTGGCGTCCAAAAGCGTGCTCATAGCCCAAATCGACTCCCATGGCTGTTTCGGGTTCAAGCTCGGGATTGCCTTTGAGGGTGTCGTAGTCGGCAGGTGCATCTTCGGCTTCGAAGGGTACCATTTCGTCAAAGTTTGGACGGCGGACGGTTTGGGCGAGGCTTAGGCGTACGCGGTCATTTTGGGTAA
>DZBC01000148.1 GCA_022729835.1 Sulfuricurvum sp.
AGGGCGCATTTGATGCAGATCATCGGATCAAAATCGATCTTAGAATGTCGTGCATCCGAGCTAAGCGCTCCGGTCGGACAGAGGCGATAACACATTTGACACGCAGTACATGTAGTAACATCAAAGCGCTTTTGTGAGGTAAATGAGAGCGCGTCCGCCTCGACAACGTGGTAGACGCCCGGTTTATCCACACGCCGTAGAGCCGTTAAAAGCATTTTGCGCTTTGTTCCTAGCGCTTTACGGCGAAGCTGCGCGATCGCATCGGTGCTGACGCTATGGGCAATCAGCTCATCGCTGCACAGCTCTACTTCGCGCTCCAACCGTTCCCGCGCCTCTACGGCTTTGGTGAGATTGACGCTTTGCAAAAAACTCCGCCGATCCAATGGCACACGCATCGTCGCCAAGTCGTAGGCACGGTACTCCATGCGCAACCTACCTCCGCACTCCAGCGCCTCCAAAAGATACGACGCCTCCTCGTAGTGGCGCTCAATAAGAGGCTTACATGTAAGTGCCAAAGCACATGTATCACAATGCCCCATATCAAAAATAACCTCTTTTTTAAGCAGTGCGAGCGCCACAATATACTCTACATGTAAGACGCTCAAACACGGGACATTGCTATGACAAGAGATCAAAGTCTCCTCTTGTGACCACTGTGAAAAGAGAAAATCGACACTGTCAAATCCATCCACCTTGAGCGCTTCTGAAGGGCAAACCCCGACACAACCGCCGCAACCCACACACTCTGAGAGATTGATCAAAGGAAGTGCGCCGCTCTTGATGACAATGGCGGAAGTCGGGCAAGCATACATACAAGCATCGCACGAGGAGAACTTACTCAAGGCGCGCACACATTGCGGTGCGTTTAGAGTGACGCCGACACGGCTCATGAAGAGCTGGCAGCGCTGAGGTATTCGTTGTCGCTAAGCAAAAACTCCAGTGCCATATCCGCCGCATCGGCGTAGAGCGGTGTTCGTGCTTCATACTTAACGCTGAGGAGATACATCGGCGCCCACTGCAAAAGATGGTGGTTCAAAAAGCGATGCTGCACAGCTCTAAGCTCCGATACAGAATCAGCATCGCATTGCATCGTGGCTTTAAACTCCGCTTCACACAAATGGTGCATAAACTCCAGCTCAACCCCGATATGATCGGTAGAGACGACACGCGCTGCCGCGTAATCAACAATAAAATCATAAGCGCTGTAAATGTCCGTCACCGGATTGGCGCCGCCTGTTTCGATCATCTGATCGTCCCTAACATAAAAGGTCTCGTAAGGGATGAGATGGAGCAGGGAAATGTTGACAAAATCGGGGTTGAGATATTCGTCCAACAACACCTTGTTTTGCAGTGCGTAAAGTGGCTCCCAAGCCTTGAGGTTGGGCATTAAATCGAGCATAGCGGTGTCGGTGCGGATGATAGAAAGCATCTCATCGTCGAGCTCTTGAAGTAAGATTCTAGAAAGCAGTGCATACAGATTGCTGCGGGCTTGAATGTTGTGCATAATCTCTCTTGTGTGCGGAAATGTGAATGGGTGCGATTGTAGCCAAGACGGCTGAAAAGCCGCTTGCTATGTGCCCTTAGGCGTCTTGGATGGTGACGCGGTAAGCTTTTTCTGAGAGTGGAACCCACGGGCGCTTGATATGCGGCGGACGGCGGAACTCTGAGTTGCTGTCGAGTCCGCGCGTAAGCTGATCGCGCCACGCCTGATAGGTTTTGAAGTTATTCTCATAATTAACATAGATGTCACCGATCTTGTCGCCGCTTTGCGCCGGCTCCAAAATAACCTTCTGGTGCCAGCAGTGCATACCTGAAATCGGATCTGGATGCGCGGGAGCTACGGCATTTTGCCATGAGCCGGAGAGTCCGTCCCACCAGATATTGTCCGAATCGCGGTTGTACGCGGCAAAACGAGAAGATTTAAATGGCTTAATGCCCTCCACATACTTCATTTTGCCCTCTTTCCCGTCCATCGAAATTTCAGCCGTGGGAATACCAAAACCGTTCATACCGGCCGTGCCGTCATAATCCTCGATCTTGATCTGAGCGCCTTCACGTCCGGCATTCTCCGGCGAACTCTTAAGCCATGCTTCATCGTTCATGTCCGCACCGGCCATCGGTACATTAACCTTGCCATCACTCACGCCATTGGGAATGGTGACTGCGTTTTTGAGCTTCCAGCGTCCGCCATGGTGTGAACAAGCAAGCGTTCCAGGTAGTACGCCCTCTGTTGGCACTGCCATAGCCACAAAATAGCCGCTCTCAAGCCCTGAAACCGAATCCACAATCCGTACGCGGATCGCTTCACCGCGCTTAAAGCCCTGGCGCTTTGCATCTGCCGTGCTGATCCAGATCGGATCGTGATTTTGCGAAATCTCCATCAAGTGCTTGGAGTTTGCCGAACGGGTGTGAATGTTATAAGGCAAACGGAAGACCGTGTTGAGCGCATACGAGTTAGGCTCACTCATGTACATATGATTGACATGTGACACAATGTGCGGCATCGCTTTTTTCTCAGCTTCATTGCGCGGATAAAACGGAATCGCATACTCAGGCCACTTCCACTCATCGGCCAGCCACTCGACGAAGAAGTCGAGCTTTTTATCCAGCGTTGCAAAGCCCTCCATCATCTCTCCATCCACTTCGATGGCGACGGGCTCCTTGTGGTCTTTGTATTTCCAACCACCTTTGTGCGCCGTCGCATACACAACGCCCGTTTCACGGTCGATGCTGATCTCATCCTTGCTGTATTTGTGCCCGTGTGAGATCAGATGCTCACCGTCATCTTTGACCAGACGCTCTTGCGCGTGGTAGATGTTGTTCTCTTCCATCCAGACACCGTGGTCGCGCATGTAATCATACACAGGGAATTCACTACTTTTGTATCTCGAATCATGGGTGGCCGTATTTTTAAGATTGGGCAGATTATCCCCAAACGCTGCGTCGTACCACTCAGCAATTGTGACTGGTTTACCGGGATGACGTTTGGACTCCCACATTTTGCGGATACCCAAAGTACCGTCGGGATCGACATAGTTGAAGCATAATTCAAACCAGAACTCATTCTCTTCCCACACCTCACCCAGACCCGCTTTGATATGTGCTTCAAGGGTGGCTCGATTGGGATTTTTAGGCTTCCAACCCATCTTCTCAAGCGCTACACGCAAAACCGGCTGACGGAAACTCGTCCAGCGCGCTGGCATTGTCGCTTCAGAGTGCTGATCGTGACGCTCGCCTGCAAGTCCAACCGGCAACACATAATCCACATACCAGTTGGTCTCCGACCATACCGGCGAGAGGTTCATGGTAAGCTCCATCTTCTGCTCGTTTTTGAGCACTTCGAGCCAGCGGAATCCATCTGGATTGATCCAAACTGGATTGTACATACGCGGAATATAGACAGAGAGTTTTTGCGGCACATTCAAACCGCGCTTGATCCATTTTTCTTGCCATTGTGTATCACTCATCAAATGGGGCAGAAGATAGGACATTTCGTAGGTAGAGAGCGGCCACTCAGGCGGCCATGTCAACTCATTCCACACATCAACAGGCGCCACATTCGATCCGCCTTTTCCTTGTCCGACGGTGGCATTTCCCCCCTTGCCGGCTACGGAAATCACATGCCAGTGGTGGAAGAAGGTACCACCAACCGTGCCGATAGCACCGCGCATCGCCAAAGCAAGATAACCGGTTCTACCGCTCACCCAACCGCCACGGTTACCCGCAGCCGTCGCACGCCAGAAATAGGTAGAGATCGCATCACCGGCCCAAAGAAACATCTCATAAAGTTTCTCGAGTTTATAGGCTGGGACATGGGTCTCTTTGACTGCATAATCAAGCGTATAAGGTGCATAAAGCTCCTTAAGCATCTCCAAAAACGAGGCAAAATCACGCTGCTGTGGCACTTGAGAGATATAGCCTTTTTCGACCATAAACTCAAGGTACTTGGTGTTACGCATCATCACTTCCCAGTTGAGCCATCGACGCACAAACTCTTTGTTGACCTGATCCTCTTGCAAAATGCGGTTCACCAGATGAAGATAGATCACAGGCTCCGTCCCGGGCCATGACGCGATCCACAAATCGGCCATCCCCGCAGAGTTGGACATACGTGGGTCCATTACAACCAGCTTCGCCCCTTTTTTGCGTGCATCCGCAATAAAGCCTGCAGACTGCTGGAAGTAGTGACCCGCGTCCGCAGCGTGTGAAGAGTTCAAAAAGATCAATTTTGCATTGGCCCAGTCAGGCGACGTTCGGTCGTCATTAGCCCATTGAATCGTCGGCGTGCGGCCATTGGATGAACAGATATTGGTATGAGAGTTGTATGCATCACATCCAAGTGTATGCCACACAGCCGGAACAAATCCGTTCTCATTGGGACGACCGACATGGTACATCACGGATTTGCGAGAAAGCTCATCGCCTTGGCGCAAAGTGTCCCCCATCTTTTTGCCGATGGTACTCATCGCCTCATCCCATGTGGTGCGGATCCATTTTCCCTCTCCACGCGCCGATCCAGGGGCACGCTTGATGGGAAAAGCTAAACGATCGGGATCATACATTTGCGACTGTGCCGCATAACCCTTGGCGCAGTTGCGACCGCGTGAGGCGGGGTGCAGCGGATTGCCCATATATTTTTTGACAGTAAAGCTCTTTTTGTCAATCCATGCCGTCAAGCCGCAAGAGGCTTCACAGTTGGAACAAGCAGTAGGTATGATCATATAATCATGTACTTCGATACCGTCAGGATTTTCCGCGCTACGGACACCTTTGCGATTAATCCCTCCGCGCTTCCAGTCTTCACCGCTGAGCTCCTGAAAATCGCTCCACTGCTCCAAAGGAGGATAGAACGAGAGGGTATCGGGCGTATTGGTAAATTTGCTTTGACTCACAGAATCGGCTACAGCGTCGGTTGAAAAAACGCCTTTGGCAATCGCGGCGCCCGCTACCGTAAAGGCGGCGCCTTTCATAAATGTTCTTCTACTTTCCAAATACATACAAACCCTTTCCTTAACTCATTGGTAATAGCTGAGGAATCATCAGCCACACGTGTTTGACCACCCAAAGACCTGCCAGCGCAAGCAGCGCCGCAAGCTTGAGGATACTCTCAGATTGGTTGACACGACTTAACATCACAAACAGCATCGGCAGCACAAAGCCAACCCATTGTCCAACCCAAAAGAGTGTTGCGTAAGCTCCATCACCCTTAATATACTCCAGTACCGCACCAACCTCTTCGGCTTTCATCGGACCAAAGACCAACTCTGCCATGTACAAAATAAAGGCAAACAGTGCGCTCAAACCCAGCACCACGCCTAACGCACTCTTGGCTTCATAAGAGAGGTGCTTCCCGCCAAGCAAAATCATCGTAGCTGAGCCTGCTAAAAATGCGGCCAACATCATCTGCGC
>DZBC01000149.1 GCA_022729835.1 Sulfuricurvum sp.
ACGCTATGAAGCGGCGTTGAGCGTTGATGCGTACAGCCATGCAACAGCCCTTTTGCTCTCCGCGCAATACCTTGAGCTTGGTGTAGGTTTCCGGGAATCTTTAGGGGTGAGCCTCCTCAACACTGACTTTAGCGTTCAGGATGTGAGCCTGACGGCCCGCTATCAAAGCAGCAACGAAACTGTAGTGAGTGTCGATACCAACGGTGAGCTTGTGGCACGTGGCGTCGGCGAAGCGACGGTGAGCGTGCGCTACGGGGATCAAAATGCCACCTTGTTTGTGCGGGTCACGGACGCTGTAGCGAGCGCGTTGATACTGGAGCCGCAGAGCAGAAGCGAAAGCGTCGGTGCGGTGCTGAGCTACCGCGTCTGGGCTGTTTTGAGTGACGGTACGCGCAAGGATGTGAGCGCGCGCGCGGTGATGCGTAGCCATGATCCCGCCATCGCTTCGGTGCAGTCATCAGGACGGGTTCTGGCGAGATCATCTGGCACGGTGAATCTCTTTGCCTACTACATGGGAATGCAGGCGCAAGCCTCCCTAACGCTTGAAGTGCGCAAGGTGAATGATCTTTGGTGTACGCCTGGAGCTGTGAATATCTCGAAGGGATTGCAAAAGCGCTTAAGCGTGGATGCCATTTATGAGGACTATACGACGCAACGCATCGAAGATGGACTGGACATATCGAGTTCGGATGAATCTGTTGCCCTAGCATCGGCGCAGGGGGTGATCAGTGCGCTTTCCGTCGGCACGGCGACACTGAGCGTGCGGTATGGAGGGGCTGTGCGGACTTTGACGGTGTATGTTAATGAATCCAAACCGACGCGGCTGGAGTGGATCAATTCGACCGCCTCTATCAGCGCGGGGATGAGCCGACAGTTTCGGGCGCTGGCCTATTTCGACGACGGACGCACCGAGGAGATTACTTATGATGCCCTCTATCAAAGCAGCCGTCCCGATCTGCTTTCGGTGCAAAGCGGTCTTTTAAACGCGCACGCTACGGGCGCTGCACTTATCACGCTTTATTATGGAGGACTGCGCCTTGAAGCTCCCGTTACGGTCAATACCGCAGTGATCACCAGTATAACCCTCACGCCGCAGACCCAGCTTCTACCCATAGGCTACCAAGCGAGCGTGAATGTTCGTGCTCTCTTTAGTGATGGACGTAGCGAGTCTTTAAACAGCGATCTGATCTACAGTAGTAGCGATACATCACTACTCAGCGTCGATCAAAATGGCCGCTTTAGCATGCTACGTAGCGGTATGGCCTTCTTACATGTAAGCTATTTCGGTTACCGCGCACAGATCCCGATCACGGCGACAAATGCGACGCTTTATACGGTGGAGATCGTGCCGACGACGCAATATGTAGCCATTGGTGCCTCAGTCGTCTACGAAGCCAAAGCAATTTTTAGTGATAATACGGAGCTTGATGTGACCTTTGATGCGCTGTGGCAGAGCAACGATCCTCAAAAGCTCCTGATCGAAGATCGTCAAGGCCAACTGGTGGGGCTTACTCGTGCACGCGGTAGTGTTGAAATCACTGCTCTGTATGCACGGCGTCAAGCCAAAACGACACTTTATATTTACTAGGAGAAACCATGCATATTCTTGTGACCGGCGGCGCCGGATATATCGGATCACACGTTGTCAAACAGCTCATCGAAGAGACCGAGCACCGCGTCTCGATCCTTGATAACCTCTCCACCGGACATGAACGCACCATCGAGACGCTCTGCGCCATCGCCCACGCTCTTGGCAAGGAAGCGCCGACTTTTTACCGCGAAGATCTCAAAAACTTCGCCGCCGTCGAAGCGCTTTTTCAAAGCGTACGCTTTGATGCCATCATCCACTTCGCCGCGAGCATCGTGGTGCCCGAGTCGGTGGAAAATCCGCTCAAATACTACATGAACAACACCGTCAATACGACCCATCTGATCCACGTCGCCAAGCAACACGGCGTGCGCCACTTCATCTTCTCCTCCACCGCCGCCGTCTACGGCGAGCCCGACACGCCGCAGGTGAGCGAGACCACCCCCACCGAGCCGATCAACCCTTATGGCCGCAGTAAGCTGATGAGCGAACGGGTGCTCATCGACACTTCGGCTGCGCACAGCGACTTTACCCATGTGATTTTGCGCTACTTCAATGTCGCCGGAGCCGACGTGGCGTGCCGTATCGGACAGAGCTTTCCCAATGCGACCCACCTTATCAAGGTATCGGCGCAGACCGCTTTGGGGCGGCGCGAGAAGATGATGATCTTTGGAGACGATTTCGACACTACTGATGGTACGGGCGTGCGCGACTACATCCACGTCGATGATCTGGCCTCTGCCCACCTGCGCGCGCTGGAGTATCTGGCTCAGGGTGAGCGCTCAAACATCTTCAACGTCGGCTACGGCAGAGGCTTTAGCGTCAAAGAGGTGATCGAGACGATGCGCGGTGTCAGCGGCGTCGATTTTCGCGCCGACATCGCGCCGCGCCGCGCCGGCGATCCGGCGATGCTCATCTCGGACAATACCAAAATACGCTCTACCCTCACCTGGAAGCCGATCTATGACGATCTAAAGCTCATCTGTGAGACGGCGCTGGCATGGGAGCGTCAGGTTGACGGTATTTAAGACGCTGCTGCGTGAACCGCTGCTCTATTTTCTGATCGGCGGCGCGCTGCTCTATCTGCTCTTTGAAGCCTTCGGTGCCAATCCGACCCAAGCGACCGCGCTAACCCTCGATCAAGAGGATTGGCATGCGCTCAAAAGCCGCTATCGCATCCAAAATGATAAGGCTGATGAGATGCTGCAAGAGCAGCTTATTTTTGAAAAGATTATGCAGCGAGAAGCGCGTATTTTAGAGATCGACCGTCAAGACTCCCGCATCGAAACCCGTTTATTAGAGCTGATGACCGCCTTGCTCGCCGCTACGCCAGACGAGCCAAGCCAAGAGGAGTTGCGCACATTTTATGCCGCACATCCAGAGCTTTACGGTAGGCCTGAGCGCCTCTCCATCTTGCTTCTGGAGCTTCCCGTAGCGCAGCGCGATTGGATCGAGAATTACCGTACATTGATCGCAACCTTTGATCATAATGTGTCGCAGGCGCTTGCGTTTGCTACGGCGACCGGTTTGGCAAAACCGATACCCAAGCAAACACCCCAAGAGCTTGAAGGAACATTGGGCGCTTATCTTGCAAAGCGCCTGCTCTCTTTGAGTCCTTATCGTTGGTATGGCCCCATTGAAATGCCTTCAAAGGTCTATTTTTGCTATATCAGCGCGTATGAATCGAGCGAGATACTGGACTTTGAAGAGGTGATCGAGCGGGTGTATTTTGATGCTTTGTGGGCGCGGCGTATGGAGCAGCTTAGAGACGGCTACGCGCGTATGCGCAGCCAATACCGTATCGAGAGACGCTAAACATGCCACGTCTCCTACTGGCGTGGCTGTGTCTGTGCGGGGCGCTGTATGCGCATCAAAGCGCTCTGAGCTATCTGGAGCTGCGCGTCATAGAAGGTGGACGCATCGAGGCGGTCTTTAAAAAGCCGTTGCAAGACACCCACGCCGACGCCATGCGCTTGCACTACCCCACACACTGTCTGCAAAACCATTATGCTCCGCTGGAGGCGCGTGAGGGTTATGCGATCAGCCGATTTATACTTGATTGTGGGGCGCGCGGTATCGCCGGTGGGCGCATCCGAAGCGAAGGTTTACAGCGAAGCGATCAGGGGGTGATGGTGCGTTTTGAGCAAGAAGCGCGGGTGCAAAGCGCCCTGCTGCGCCAAAATACACCCTTTGTGCAGCTTGATGGTGAGACGACGCAAAGCGTACTTTTTTTTGATTATGTGATGCTTGGAATAGAGCATATCTTGCTTGGGTTTGACCACCTGCTCTTTGTGCTCTCTTTGTTGCTACTGATTCATACCACCAAAGCGCTCTTGCTCGCGATCACGGCTTTTACCCTGTCGCATTCGCTGACGCTTAGTTTGAGTATTTTGGGCTATGTCGATTTAAATATCGCCTATGTGGAGGCGATGATCGCGCTGAGCATCCTCTTTTTGGCTCGGGAGCTGATCCTCCAAGCGACGCCCACACTCACCAAACGCTATCCTGCGTGGATCGCTTTTGTGCTGGGGTTGCTGCATGGACTCGGATTTTCCAGCGTCTTGCGCGAGATTGGCTTACCTCAAGATGCGCTTGGCTTTGCGCTTTTGAGTTTCAATCTGGGTATTGAGCTGGGGCAGTTGCTCTTTATCGCCACACTTGCGCTGCTTGCGCGTCTGGCAGGTCCACTTTCTATGCGCTTGCGTCGTGAACCGCAGGTGGTGGCTGCACTCATTGGGGTGATTGCAGGTTATTGGAGTGTCGAGCGAATTGCCTCGATTTGGTTATAATCTTCCAAAAAAGGATCTGTTATGCCTCTATACTCGGCTCTTTTTGCTCTGTTGCTCTCTTGGTGGTTGATCGGTTGCGGCGGCGGGAGCTCCTCCTCTTCTACGCCCTCTTCTTCATCGAGTAGCAGTGTACCATCGACCTCAAGCAGTAGTGTGGCTCAAAGCAGCTCAAGCGCGGCCTCTTCGTGGTATCGCCCTGATGCCGCTACCACCTACCAGATCCAGCTTCAAGGAACCCCAAGCACCGACTATGAAGTCGATGTGTACGTGCTTGATCTCTTTGACACGCCGCAATCCGCCATCGACGCACTGCACCAAAAGGGCAAAAAGGTGGTCTGTTACTTCTCCGCCGGATCGTATGAAGATTGGCGCGAAGACGCTTCGAGTTTTCCTCTTGAGGTGATCGGTAAAGCGCTTGATGGCTGGGAGGGTGAAGCGTGGCTGGATGTGCGCTCCAATGCGCTGCGCCCCATCATGGAGGCACGTATGAACCATGCGCACACCAGAGGGTGCGACGCGGTAGACGTGGACAACGTCGATGGACACACCCAAGATTCCGGCTTTTCCATTAGCTATGATGATCAGATCGCCTACAACCGCTTCCTCTCGCAAGCGGCGCACAGTAGGGGAATGGCCATCGGCCTCAAAAACGATCTGCTCCAAATCATCGATTTAGTGGATGATTTTGACTTCAGCATCAATGAGCAGTGTTTTGAGTACAAAGAGTGTGCGCTACTCTCACCGTTTACGGAGCAAAACAAGCCCATCTTCAATATCGAATATCAGAAAAAATACGATAACGCAGCGACCTTTGCGACACTTTGCGCTCAAGCCAAAGCGCTGCAAATCCGCACGCTCTATCTGCCGCTAGCGCTTGATGATAGCTTTCGCCAAAGCTGCGACTGACGAACCGCCAAAATCCCTCTACGAAAAACGCCTCTTCTCCTTTATGATTTGAACCATAAAGGAGTCACATGAAAGTTGTACTGACCATCGCCGGATCGGACAGTAGTGGAGGGGCTGG
>DZBC01000150.1 GCA_022729835.1 Sulfuricurvum sp.
CCGGCGGGTTCTCCGATTCGCGGTTTTGGCGGCACGGCATCAGGCCCTGCGCCTCTGATTGAGCTGCATGAGCGTATCGAAACAGCGCTTGATCGCTTCGTGCACGGCGAGATAGACGCTACGCGTACCACGGCTGATATTATGAACGCGATTGGGGCTTGTGTGGTAGCAGGCAACGTGCGGCGCAGTGCCGAGATCGCTCTGGGCAGTGCCATGGATGAGACCTTTTTGGATCTCAAAGACTACGCCCGCTTTCCAGAGCGTGCCCAAATCGGCTGGATGTCCAACAATACGGTGGTGCTTACATGTAACGAAGAGTTTGCCAAGCTTCCTCAGATTGCCCAACGTATCCGACACAACGGCGAACCGGGTATTATGAATCTTATCAATATTCAGAAATTTGGTCGCTACGGCAAAGAGTCACCCGATGGAGCATGGCTGGCCAACCCCTGCGCGGAGATTCCGCTTGAGAGTTTCGAGCTGTGCAACCTAGCGGAGGTTTTTCCGTCGCGCTGCGGAAGTGAAGAGGAGTTCTATGAAGTGCTACGCTACGCTACTTTTTATGCTTCGACGGTTTCATTGCTACCTACGCACCGAACCGAGACGAATGCCGTCGTTGTGCGTAACCGCCGCATTGGGGTGAGTCTTTCGGGGGTGGCCGATATGCTTGATGAGCTGGGTGCTACAGAGCTCACCAGACGGCTGCGTCAGGGGTATAAAATCGTCAAGAGTGAAAATGAACTGCTCGCCGCTCAAGCCGGTATTCCCCCATCCATCCGGGTGACCACCATCAAGCCATCGGGCACCATCAGCCAATTGGCCGGGGTGAGCTCGGGGATGCACTTCCCCACTTTTCAATACGCCATTCGCCGCATGCGTGTGGGTAACGACGCCCCCATCTGCGCAGTGCTCAAACGTGCGGGTGTGCCGCATGAGCCAGATAGTTACAGCCACAATACGACCGTTTTCGAGTTTCCCATCGATCAAGGCAAGACCCGTAAGGCTACGGCGGTCTCCGCGTGGGAGCAGTTCGCTTTTTTGGCGATGCTGCAGCGTGAATGGAGCGACAATATGGTGAGCTGCACAGTCTATTTCGATCCCGAAACCGAAGCCCATCAGATCGAGCAGATGCTCGCGCAGTTTGCCCCCGTCATCAAATCGGTATCGATGCTACCGCACACACAAGAGGGTGCCTATGCGCAGATGCCCTACGAAGGGATTAGCAAAGAGGAGTATGATCGCCGCGTCGCAGCAATGCCCATGATCGACTGGAGCCGTTTTGGGGGGAGTGATGGCATGGAGAGCCGATTTTGTTCTAACGATACTTGTGAGCTGTGATATCACATGACTCATGTGTGCTACAATAAGCGATCAAAAGTTGTTGTAGTCTGAAGCAGAAATACAAGGAGTGGGATCATGAATGCTCAGAGTTTATCGAGCCGTATTGTGTTGTTGATGGGGGTTGTTTCGGTTTTGGGAATGCTGGCGATTGCTGCCATGGGGTATTACGCTTATGGCGTGGTGAAACACAAGGAGATCGCACAGCGTGTCGATCTGCTCAAGACCAAGCTTGAAGCGGATATGAATCAAAAAGCCAATATCAGTGTTGTGGCCGCAACGACGCTGGCCAACGACGCGGAGCTTGCCGGAGCGATTGCCGCTAACGACCGCTCAAAGGTGATCGAGGTGATAAAACGCATCATTGACGACTACACCAAAAAAACCAATTTTAAAGGGGTGCGCGTCACCATTGCCGACGGTGCGCTCAATGTGGTGCTGCGCAGTTGGGATGAGGGCTTTTTTGGGGATAACGTAGCCCATCTGAGCAACTACCGCAGGGCGCATGATGAACGCAAGGCCATCGCGGAGTGGACGATGCAAAAAAGCGGTTTTGCACTGGCATGCGCGGTGCCTGTAAACGGCCCAGACGGGTCGATCATCGGGATGATCAACGTTTTGCAGGGGGTGGGTAGCATCTCGCGAAGCTTTGAGCAAGAGGAGATCTACTATGCGCTACTACTGGACAAAAAGCGCCTCTCCTCCGATTCGGCAGTCTACGGCAACAAGAGCTTCGGGAACATGGTGGTAGCCAACGACAAGTGGTTTTCCGAGCGCGTTTTCGCCTTTCTCAAAGCGATTGACGTGGAAGCGGCGATCGCTCAGGAGGTGACGCTGGGGTCTCAATATTTTGTTCTGGCATACCCGGTCAAAGATTCGCAGGGGCGTGAGTACGGCCAACATATCATCGGCGTTGACGCGGCGAAGGTGCGTGCGGGTATTGCGGAGGCGAGTGATTTCATCTACCGCTTCACCTTGACTTTTGCCGGCATCTTTGTGCTGATGATTGCTGTGGTCTATATGGGGATCAAGCGGATGGCCGTTGCGCCACTGTCACGATTGGGCGAGGCCATTGCGACCATGGCCCAAAACAGAGCCCTTGGTGATGCCCTGCCGGTAGAGGGTGCGGCGCGTGAAGTGCAGCAGATCGCCCACTCTGTATCGACGATGTTCGGTGCGCTCAAAGAGACGCTGGGCAAAGCCAGATCGGCCAGTGTGGAGAATGCGACGATGGCTGAAGAGCTTGCAAAAACAACCCGTTTGATTGAGGAGATGATGACGCGCGAGGGTGAGATCGTGCAGCATGTTGTCCACGTCAGCAAAGAGGTTGAGGTGGCGCTTGGTACGTCACAGCAGGCTGTCGGGAAGATGAGCAATGAGATCAGCGCTTCGGCCCAGGCCGCTGAGCGCTCCAAGCACGATCTGCAGACATTGACGGCGCAGATTCACGACGGAGCAAGCAAAGAGGCAGAACTCAGCAGCAGTCTGCAGCAGCTCACTGCGCAGACACAAGAGATTGCCGGCATCCTCGGGGTTATATCCGATATTGCCGATCAGACCAACTTGTTGGCGCTTAATGCCGCGATCGAAGCCGCGCGCGCCGGAGAGCACGGCAGAGGCTTTGCGGTGGTTGCCGATGAGGTGCGCAAGCTGGCTGAGCGGACGCAAAGCAGTCTGACCCAGATCAACACTACCGTGCAGGTGATTATCGATGCGATTGTAAAGGCCTCCGCCGAGACGAGCAAAAATGCCCTACAAATGGAAGATATTTCGAAGAAAAGCATCACCGCAGAAGAGCGCATAGACGCGCTTGCGGGTTCGATGGAACTCTCCGGTGCAATGGTTGTTGAAACAGTCAAGGTCTCAAAAGAGAGCAGCGAATCGACCAAGAAGATCATCGACCGTGTGCAGGAGGTCTATACGATGTCGCAGAAAAACATCGACGGTGTACGCCGTATTGCCGAAGCGGTCAATGAACTGCAACGTAAAAGTGCAATGCTCAGGCAGGAGATCGGTCGCTTTTCGTTTTAGACTCCAGCACGGCGTGGCCGTGCTCCAACCGCTCTACAAACACCTTTTCTCCATCTTCTAAACCCTCTACGTCGGCGTCCCAGTAGGTGCCGCGAAAAAAGACGCGTCCCTCTTTGACCACCCCTTCGCCGCCCCCTTCAAAGCTGTCGGTGTGGTGCTCTTTGGAGTTCATGAAGCGTGCCACAAAGCGGCTGCGCAGTAAGAACATCAGCACCGCGCCGATCCCAAAAGCCCACGCGAGCTGCACGCTGCCGTCTGCAAAGCTATAGAGCGCGGAGAAGAGCGAGACCAGCACAAAACCGATCCCGAACCAAAAGAGCACAAACGAGGTGGTCACGATCTCGGCGGCAATGAGGGCGATACCAAGCGCGAGCAGATACTGCGGCTCGATGGGCGCGATGATCATGGCTAGCTCTTTTTGGCCAGAAGCTCTTGGAGCATTGCCAAAGATCCCGCTAGCTCCATCGCCTCATAAGGGACGACGACCTTGTTTTGGCTGTCGGATTTGGCGATACCTGCAAAGGCGGCGATGCGGTCTTTGGCGAGCATGAATTCGGCGGCTTTGTGGTTGCTCTGCATCGCTTCGTTGAGCATTTCGATCGCTTTGCGCTGGCCATCGGCCACCACCATCTGCTCGTAGCGTTTGGCATCGGCCATACGCTCGATCGCTTCGGCTTCGAGCACCACCTTTTGTTTTTGCGCTTCGGCGTCGCGGATGACCGCCTCTTTGTTGGCTTGAGCGGTTAGCTCGATGGCCCGTTTTTCGCGCTCGGCTTTGAGCTGGGCTTGCATGGCTTGTTCGATCTCTTTGGGCACGGAGATGTCGGCGATCTCGACGCGCATCACCTTTACGCCCCAGTTGACGACGGCGTGGTCGAGTTCGGTGAGCAGTTTGGCGTTGAGCTTTTCACGCGAACTGAGCGACTCATCGAGCGAGAGCTGGCCGATTTCGCTGCGCAGCGTGGTCATGGCGAGGTTGGAGATGGCGACCTTGACGTCAACGACGTTATAGGTGGCCTCTTTGCCGTCGGCAATCTTGATAAAGACGATGCCGTCGATGGCGATCACCACGTTGTCGCGGGTGATGACGTGCTGTTTGTCGATGTCGATGATCTGCTCTTGGATGGTGAGGCGGTTGCGCACGGTGTCGATGATGGGGATGATGATGTGAAACCCGCCGGTGAGTTCACGATGGAACTTCCCCAGCCGCTCGACGACGTAGATGCTCGATTGCGGGACGATGGTGATCCCTTTGACGGCCAAAACGATGGCAAAGATGATAATCGCAAACGGGATGGAAAGCAGTTCCATAAGTACTCCTGATGAAAGATGGACTCTATTCTAACATACTCCCCTTACATGTAACGCTTTTGAAAATAGCGCTGCGACTCCTCATGGATCACTTTGTGCAGCAGCAAAAGCGCGACGAGGTTGGGCAGGATCATCAGGCCGTTGAAGAGATCAGAGAGGTTCCACACCAGCTCCAGTTTGAGCTGCGCCCCCACAAAAACTGCGAGTACAAAGATAAGCCGATACCAAAAGATAGAGCGTTGACCCAACAAAAATTCGATCGCTTTTTCGCCGAAGTAGCTCCAGCCGATGAGGGTTGAGTAGGCAAAAAGCAGGGTTGCACCTGTGACGATCAGCGCCCCGAAGCCGCCAAGAAAGTGCGAAAAGCTTTGATAGGTCAGCTCCGCCGCGCTCACCCCCTCACCCCACTGCGGCGCCATCAAAATCACCAGCGCCGTGGCCGTACAGACGATGAGGGTATCGATAAAGGTCTGCGTCATGCTCACCAGCGCCTGCTCGACCGGCTCGTCGGTTTTGGCGGCGGCTGCGGCGATGGCGGCGGAGCCCATGCCCGCTTCATTAGAGAAGATCCCCCGCGCCACGCCGTAGCGGATCGCCGCCGCCACGCTCGCGCCCACAAAACCTCCGCCCGCAGCGATAGGTTCAAAGGCGTAACGCACAATCAGCCCCAACGCATCAAGCGCCTGCAACGGATGGC
>DZBC01000151.1 GCA_022729835.1 Sulfuricurvum sp.
AAGTGGCCGGATGTTCTGCGCGATTGGTGGCCGGATGCGCCGTTATATGCATAAAGTGAAAAACTCGAGCACGAGCAGCGCCTCAAGGAGCAAGAAATGCGCCTCGCGATGGCGCAGAAGGTGCTTGACACCATCGCTTCAGGAAAGATTTCTGATGAGCAACAAGAGCGCCTGCTACACGCACTAGAACCCACCCAAACCGACACACTCACACACCCCAAGTCCTAACTTTCCTCATGCTCTTTTTGGCTGATGAATCCGTAGACTAAAAGGCCTATGCCCACGAGCGCCACTATGATCACCAGCAGACGCAGATGCTCTTTTCTGCTTTCATAGTAGGCATCGCCAACGTGATTGACTGGTGGCGCGGTGGCCTTGGAAACACTTGTACTAACAGCTGCCTCCATACGCTTTACATTCGCTTGCGCATGTCTTACCTCTTCACTCACACCTTCTGACTGCTCCCAAAACAGGGACCCAATGGCGAATACGATCAGCAGTGCACCTCCTGTCTGCGCCAGAATTCTTCGGTGTCGTTTCCATAGATGAACCATCACACATCTCCTAGCATTTCTTTACATGTAAGCCTATTTTACACTCTTCTTAGCTCCCATGCAATAGAATTCGCCTATGAATCGCATCATCAAAGAGTGCACGGTCGATGATCGTTGCGCCTATCTTTTAGATCGCCGCCAGAGCATGCACTATAAGCTCATCGAACACTGCTCCAAAGCGGAGTGCAGTGCGCTCATAGAGCGCGGTTGGCGTCGGTTTGGGCTAATGTTTTTCAGACCGGTCTGCGAACAGTGCACCCAATGTGAAAGCATTAAGATTGATTGCAATGCATTTACTTATAATAAATCCGCCCGCCGTATCATCAAAAGAGCCGCCCATTTTCGCATGGTCATACGCCAACCGACCCTAACGGCCGATCATCTCGATCTCTTTAAGCGTTACCATGATTATATGGAGGGGCTACGCGGATGGGACACGCAGAAGGTGACCGCCCATAACTACTACACCTCATTTGTGCAGGGGCATGGTGCGTTTGGGCAAGAAATTCTCTATTTTGATGGAAACAAGCTCATCGGTGTTGATCTCATCGATCTGCTCACCGAAGGAATTTCTTCGGTCTATTTTTATCACGATCCAGAGTATCGCTCGTTTGGATTGGGGAGATACTCAATCTACTATCAGATCGAGCATGCAAGAAGCTTGGGACTACAGTGGGTCTATCTGGGTTACTATGTCAAAGAGTGCCAGAGCTTGGCTTACAAGAGCCAATATAAGCCCTATTATATTTTGAGTGGCCGCCCTCAAGAAGAAGATTGCCCTCATTGGTTTTTAGCGGACCATCTCGCCCTCTAGCATGTTTTGCACCTTTTGTCGCTCCTGTTCAATCTCTTGGTCCAGACGCTCCTCAAGCGCCCGTGCCTCCGTCTCATCGGCTGTCCGCATCCGCTTAACCCGCGCATCTTGGATTGCCTGAGCCTGCTCTTGTTGGCGTAGTTGCGCCGCTTCTAGCTGTTTTTGTTCCATTACGACCATCTCATCGAGTTGAGGAAGTGTTCCAGACTTGAATCTTTTTTTGTAATAAGGGAGCACATCGTGCTGTATCTTGTACAGATTGAGCAAACCCCCCTTAACGATGGAGAGGAACTGCTTCGTATTATCCTCCTCCATGGATTGATAAAGCGCCGCATTGAGGGTAACAAGAATTCTTCTGCGTAACGCATCTGCCTCACGCAGAGCATTCAGGTAGCCTGCAGCTTCACGCTTACCGGCTTCAGCCTCAAAACCATGCACCTTCAACTGCTTCACCATCTGAATGTAATCGGCTAATGTAAGTTTTAGATTTGGCAGATATGAAGGAATAGTGGCATAGCTGTCGATTGAGTTATAGAGCCGATCTCCAAGTTCTGAATAAGGCTTTGGGTTGAGTGCGTACGCCTGAAGAATGATACACATACTAAAAAGAAGCGCTTTAAACATTGAATGCCTTTTTTTCTTGGTATCTTACAATAAAAAAAGTGAGACAAGGAATCTCCCCGAAAAAGGGAGGGGAAAGAGACTAGCCGTTGCGTTTTTTGATGATCTCTTCAGCAACGTTTTTTGGCACTTCTTCGTAGTGGTGGAACTCCATCGAATAGGTAGCGCGCCCCTGAGTAGCAGAGCGCAGATCCGTCGAATAACCAAACATTTCAGATAGTGGTACATACGCATCAACAATCTTGTTGCCAGAGCGATCACCCATGTTGTTCACTTGACCGCGTCGGCGATTAAGGTCACCGATGACGTCACCCATAAAGTTCTCAGGTACTTCGACTTCTACCTTCATCATTGGCTCTAGAATCGCAGGATTAGCCTTGCGTGCGCCCTCTTTGAAGCCCATGGAAGCTGCCAGTTTAAAGGCCATCTCATTCGAGTCAACCTCATGGTACGAACCGTCATACACCGCTACTTCAACGTCTTCAATCGGATAACCGGCCAAAATACCGTTTTGCATCGCTTCGCCACACCCTTTTTCTACCGCTGGGATATACTCTTTGGGAATCACGCCACCTTTGATTTCGTTTTTGAATACATAGCCTGTACCGGGCTCACCTGGAGCAATACGCAGATATACGTGACCAAATTGTCCGCGTCCACCAGACTGCTTGGCGTATTTGTACTCTTGCGTAACCTCTTTGCGGAGTGACTCACGATACGCCACCTGTGGAGCACCCACTTCGGCTTCGACTTTGAACTCACGCTTCATGCGGTCAACAATGATCTCGAGGTGGAGTTCGCCCATACCCGAGATAATCGTTTGACCAGACTCTTCATCCGTGTGCACGCGGAAAGAGGGGTCTTCCGCAGCCAGCTTGTTAAGCGCGATACCCATTTTCTCTTGGTCGGCTTTGGTTTTTGGCTCCACAGCAACTGAGATAACCGGATCAGGAAAGTGCATACGTTCAAGAACTACTTTGTCTTTTTCATCACAAAGGGTGTCACCCGTCGTTGTATCTTTAAGTCCAACGACCGCACCGATTTCACCGGCATAGAGCTCTTTGATCTCTTCGCGCTTGATCGCGTGCATCTTCATGATACGACCGATACGCTCTTTTTTATTTTTGGTCGAGTTGATCGCGTACGATCCAGACTCAAGCTTCCCGCGATAAACACGAATGAAAGTCAACTGACCGACAAACGGGTCGGTCATAATTTTAAATGCCAATGCCGCAAATGGTCCGTTGTCGGTAGAATCAACAATGACTTCTTGATCTTCATCATCCATCATCGTACCGCGAATCGCATGAACTTCAGTGGGGTTTGGTAGATAATCAACAACCGCATCGAGAAGCGTTTGAACACCTTTGTTTTTGAATGAAGTTCCGCAAACCATTGGAACAATAAACATGCCGATAGTCGCCGCTTTGATACCAGCTACAATCTCTTCATTGCTGATCTCTTCGCCTTCGAGAAACTTCTCCATCAACGCATCGTTACCTTCGGCACCCGATACAGATTCGATCATCTTCTCGCGATACTCTTGCGCTTTATCCTGAAGTTCAGGGCGAATATCTTGCTCATAATATGCAGAGCCCATAGCCGCGTCTTTATCCCACAAGATCTCTTTCATCTTGACCAGGTCAACTACGCCCTCAAATGACTCTTCTGCGCCGATAGGAATCTGAATGGGTACCGGATTACCCTTAAGTCGATCATTGATCTGCTTTTCAACGTTGTAGAAATCCGCACCGGTTCGGTCCATTTTATTGACATAAACAACTGATGGAACACCATAGCGATTACGCTGTCTCCATACCGTTTCAGACTGAGGCTGTACGCCGCCTACCGCACAAAAAACAGACACAGCACCGTCAAGTACACGCATAGAGCGCTCAACTTCAATCGTGAAGTCAACGTGACCCGGAGTGTCGATGATGTTGATCTGCTTATTTTTCCACTCACAAGTGGTAGCTGCCGAGGTAATGGTGATCCCGCGCTCTTGCTCTTGCTCCATCCAGTCCATAGTGGCAGCACCGTCGTGTACTTCACCGATTTTGTGCTCTTTGCCGGTGTAGAACAAAATACGCTCTGTCGTCGTTGTCTTACCCGCGTCGATATGCGCGGCGATACCTATATTTCTTACGTCTTCAAGTTTATGAGATCTTGCCATGGTTGTACATACCTTAAATGTTTCGATTGAGTGTGACCTCTTTGCTCAGTGGCATTACATGTAACTCATGAAAGAGGTCATAGCAAATGTGAAGTACGCAGTGTACTTCACAAAGATAACGTCCTGATTACCAGCGATAGTGAGCAAAAGCCTTGTTGGCTTCAGCCATTTTGTAGGTATCTTCTTTTTTCTTGAATGCGTTGCCCTTATCAGACGATGCATCCATCAATTCGTTGGCCAGACGTTCGGCCATAGTGCGCTCATTGCGCTTGCGCGAAGCTTCGATCAACCAGCGAATGGCAAGCGAAAGCTGTCGTACGGGGCGTACTTCCACTGGAACTTGGTAGGTAGCGCCACCTACGCGACGGCTTTTAACTTCAACGATCGGCTTGATTTTTTCAATCGCTTCATTGAACACCTCAATACCACTGCGCTCACCGCGTGAACCGATGATATCCATTGCGCCGTACATGATCTTTTCGGCAACACTTTTTTTACCGTCGTACATAATTTTGTTGATAAATTTTGTGACGACTTTGCTTCCATGTACGGGGTCAGGCATGATCTCGCGTACGGGGGCATTTCTTCTTCTCATTTATATTCCTTGCTTCAATTATGAAAATTTACTCAAAAGCCTTAATGGCTCCTGCTGTGTTAGACTATTTTTTAGCCTTAGCTTTTTTAGTACCGTATTTCGAGCGAGAGACCGTTCTGTCTTTAACTCCGGCCGTATCAAGCGCACCGCGAACGATGTGATACTTCACACCCGGAAGGTCTTTAACACGACCGCCGCGCACAAGAACAATTGAGTGTTCTTGAAGGTTGTGCCCTTCGCCCATGATATACGAGATCACCTCGAATCCTGAAGTCAGACGTACTTTGGCTACTTTACGAAGTGCCGAGTTTGGTTTTTTTGGTGTTGTCGTGTACACACGGGTACAGACGCCACGACGCTGCGGGCAGTTGACAAGAGCAGGCGATTTTGATTTTTTCGCGATCTTCTGGCGCTCATGTCTAACCAATTGGTTGATTGTAGGCATACAATTCCTTTCTAAAAATGTTCCAGTCATAGCCCTCTGTCCCTAAATCGGGAGAGTATTAAACGCGCAATTTTAGCCAATTAAAAATTAAGAATGGCTTATTTTAAGTAAATATTAATAGACTTCTTGCATAACCCCAAAAGCGGTTCAAAAGTTGCTTTAGTGGGGTA
>DZBC01000152.1 GCA_022729835.1 Sulfuricurvum sp.
AGATTCAATCGGCCATGATCACAGCCACCGAGTCTTTGGGATGCGAACTTGTAATGGTTGATGCCACGAAGCCGCCTGATGCGGTATTTGCGCAAATCCTCACCCATCTGCAAAGCCGCCTGTAAGCGCTTCTGCCCTAAAATAGCCGCAAACTACTCCAAGGGTTCACGTTGTCTTTTTTTATGCCCGTGCACAAACGATCCACGCAAATCGCCAAAACGATTATGGAATTTGCTACTCATCAGATGATCAAACCCGAAGAGATTGACTTTGATTTGCTCTCATTTCAAACCTTCTATCAATCTCCCAAGCATCTTGAATGGACACTGCTTGATGCACCGCTTGAGTCACTTTTTGAAGAGAAAATGATTCGTTCGGATTTGTTGCGCTTGCACCAGGAGTATGAGCTTCGTTTGCGTCCTTTGCAGGGACTTCAAGCGCCCATCACCCTCAGCGCCAATAAAACAAAAAGTAAAATCGTCGCACTCATCAAAGAGGGAGCGTCGCTCTCTTGCGAAGAGAACCTCCAAGAGTGGCTCAAAAACCAGATTTACAAACGCAAGTTGCGTACCGGATTGATGATCGGCATTTTTGAGCCAAATCTAGACCTACAGCTCAACGCACTCGCTTCACGCCTTACATGTAACACGCCGCTTGACACCGAAATTCGCATCGTCGTCGGCGAATCACCCGGGCCCATTGAACCGATCCACGACGCCGTGGTGCTGCACTATGACAAAAAAGCCAAAAGCGACAACCAGTTGCTTCAGGGGGTTGATGCAGACGAACTGGTTGCGGAATATATCAAGCCAAAGCGGGGCCGCAACGGTCGGGGTTGCGACGGCAAATTCGTTGAAGTCCTTGAACCGCGTAACAAATACGTCTCATATTTACAATGCGACTCCACGCTCTTGCGCCGAGAAAACGACGATAGCATCAGCTTCTTCTCCAAGATCTCAGGTTATGTTAAGAATGAGCGCGGATTACTCTCGATCTCCAAAGAGCTCTCGATTAAAGCCGCCTCCTTTCGCAAAACAGGCTCCATCGATCCAGGGCAAGAGCGTGAGATCATCGTCAACATCGCACACAAAGAGAGCAGCGAAGACGCCATCGGTTGCGGGGTGAACATCAATGTTAAAGAGGTCAATGTCAAAGGAACGGTCGGGGCAAATACTACGGTGCGCGCTGAAGCGATCAATGTTGGAGAGCAGACCCACAAAAAAGCGCAGCTAGAAGCACTGGAACATGCGAACATCAAGCTGCATCGCGGTCGACTTAAGGCCAAAACCGCCAAGATTGAGATCCTTGAAACCGGAAGCGTTATCGCAGATGAAGTGTATGTCCAAAAGATGCTCGGCGGCGAGATTATTGCCCTTCGGGTGGTGGTCGATGAACTGATTTCCAACGCCACCGTCACTGCGCTCGAATCGATCAAAATCGGTGCCATCTTCGGCGGCAACAACCGTCTCATTATTGATGCCCGCGCGATCGAATCCTACGCACAGCAAATCGACGTACTCAAAGCCGAGATCAAGCAGATGAGCGGCGATCTGGATGCGCGCAAAGTCGCTTATAGCAAAAAACACGCTGCACATCTGGCTCTAGCGCCCCGCATCAAAACCTTCCAAAAAAAGCTTCTTGCCGCGCAACAAAGTGGCACCCCTGCACTCAAAGCCGACATCATCCGTATCAAACAGTACAAACAAGCCCAAGGGGATCTTGCCGCCGAAGCTATTTTACTAACTCAGTCGGAGTGTGCATTGGGTGAGATCGAACTACGCCTAGCGCAACTTCAAGAGGCTGATATGCACGCCGTAATCGAGCATCAACACGCCTACGACGGACAGACTAAAGTGCTCTTTATTGAGACCAAAACCGCCAAAACACACACCCTCGTTCCTGAAGGCAGGCGGGCAAGAATTTTTCTTCAAAAAGAGGGTGACGAGAAAAAAATCACGTGGGAAAACTGAGCCGCGCACTGCTATAATTGCCCCTTTTAAAAAGCCTTACAAGGAGAGTCATGATCAGGTCGCTTCGGGGTATGAACGATATCCTCTCAGACGCACGCTTTGAGTATTTTATCGCTACCGCCACCGCCGTCGCCCGCCGCTACGGCTTTGAATACATCGAAACGCCGCTACTAGAGGAGACCGCACTCTTCAAGCGCTCCGTCGGCGAGAGCAGCGACATCGTCGGCAAAGAGATGTACCAGTTCATCGACAAGGGCGAAAACGACGTCTGTCTGCGCCCTGAAGGTACGGCGGGGGTGGTACGCGCCTTTGTCCAGAACAAACTCGACCGCAAAGGCGGTATCCACCGCTTCTACTACCACGGGGCGATGTTTCGCTATGAGCGCCCCCAAAAAGGGCGTTTACGCGAATTCCACCAGTTTGGTGTAGAGAGCTTCGGTGTTGCCTCGGTGCTTGAAGATGCGGGCATGATTCTCATGGTCGCCGACATCTTCAAGGCGCTGGGTATCGGCTACACGCTCAAGCTCAACTCGCTCGGCGACGCTGCGTGCATGCCGCAATACCGTGAGCGGTTGGTAGACTTTTTGGACTTACATGTAAGTGAGATCTGCGAAGATTGCCGGCGCCGCAAAAATACCAACCCCATCCGTGTACTGGACTGTAAAAACGAAAGCTGTCAAGCCCTCTACAAAGATGCCCCCAAGCTCTTCAACCACCTCTGCGGCTCGTGTCAAAGCGACTTTGATCGTCTCTGCACCCTACTCGCATCGTATGGTATCGCCTATGAGATCGACACCCATCTGGTGCGTGGGCTGGACTACTACTCCAAAACTGCCTTTGAGTTTGTCAGCAACGAGATCGGTGCGCAAAGCGCCATCGCCGGAGGGGGGCGTTATGACCGTCTGGTCGAATTTTTGGAAGGCAAAGCGACTCCTGCGGTGGGTTTTGCCATCGGTATTGAGCGGCTGCTGGATCTGATCGTCATGCCTGAACCGACACGGCAGGGATACTATTTCGGCGCACTTGACGAGGCGGCGCTTGAGACTGTTTTGCGCCTTGGGCAGATGAAACGCACTTGTGATCTGTGTGTGATAGAGTATGAACCCAAAAGCCTCAAAGCGCACCTCAAAGGGGCGGACCGCATCCACGCGCGCTACTGTGCGGTGATCGGTGAAGAGGAGCTTTTAACAGGGCGAGTCTGGGTCAAAGACCTACAAGAGGGCAGCGAAACCCACGTCGCATTTGATGATTTTTAGAGAAATATCACTTAATATTAGGGGCTTACATGTACGGAATTGAAATATGGAGTGATGAGAACTTTGTCATCGAAAACGGCTTGGTCAAAGTCAACTACCTCTCACGCCCCTCTTTGCTTGAGATTACCCAAGAGGCCCGCGCGGCGGGGGTGAGCGGTCCACTGATCCTGCGTTTTCCGCATCTGATTCACAAACAGATCGATAAGCTCTACGCCAACTTCAGCCGTGCCATCGAAGAGAACCGCTACAAAGGGCGTTTTTGCGCTGTATTTCCGCTAAAAGTCAACCAGTACGCCAACGTCATCAATGCGATGGTGGCGCATGGCGACCGCTACGGCTACGGCCTTGAGGCGGGTTCCAAAGCGGAGCTGATTTTGGCCATGTCGCACACCACCGTCGGCGCACCCATCACCGTCAACGGCTTTAAAGACAAAGAGATGATCACGCTGGGCTTTATGGCGGCGCAGATGGGACACAACATCACCATCACCATCGAGGGTCTAGGCGAGCTGGAGTGGATCGTAGAGGTGAGCAAAGAGTGTAACCTCAAACTCCCCAACATCGGGCTGCGTCTGCGTCTGCACAGTACGGGTGGGGGTACCTGGGCCAAAAGCGGGGGCATGGATGCCAAATTCGGCCTCACCGCCACAGAGATCCTTGAAGCGGTCGAACTGCTCGAAGAGAACGATCTGCTGGGCCAGCTCAAGATGATCCACTTTCATATCGGCTCGCAAATGGAGGAGATCTCCCCGCTCAAAAAGGCGCTGCGCGAAGCGGGCAACCTCTACGCGGAGCTTAAAAAGTTCGGTGCGGACGCGCTTAGCGCCATCAACATCGGCGGCGGTCTGGCCATCGAGTACGCCCAGCATCCGGCGCAGCGCATCTGTAACTACTCGCTCGCCGAATTTGCCAACGACGTCGTCTTTCTTATCGGCGACATCATGGATGCCAAAAAGGTCGATCACCCCGATATCTACACCGAATCGGGTCGTTTCGTGGTGGCGCAGCACGCCGTGCTCATCACCCCTGTGCTGGAGCTCTTCTCCCACGACTACCAAGAGCAGCACCTACGGCTTAAAGAGGTCAATCCGCCGCTGGTTGAGGAGCTGATCGAACTTTACGGCAACATCAGCGAAAAGAACTTCATCGAGTACATGCACGACGCCCTTGATCATCTTGAATCGCTCTTTACCCTCTTTGATCTGGGTTATGTCGATCTAGAAGACCGCTCCAATGCGGAGATTCTCACCCACCTGATCATCAAAAAGTCTTTGCAGTTTTCGATGATTGCCCCCACGCCGGAGCTTCGAAAGCTGCAGCAGCGCCATCAGGAGCGCTACCTCGTCAACAGCTCCTTTTTTCAAAGCATCCCCGATTACTGGGGATTGAAGCAGAAGTTCCCCGTAATGCCCCTGCACTATCTTGGCTCCAACAAGCCCGTGCGCGCGGCGAGCCTATGGGACATCACCTGCGACAGCGACGGCGAGATCGGCTTCAACCCCGAAGCGCCGCTCTTTTTGCACGACGTAGACCTTGACACCGAAGAGTACTACCTCGCCTTTTTCAACGTCGGCGCCTATCAAGAGACGCTGGGAATGCAACACAACCTCTTTAGCCGCCCCAATGTCGCCACCGTTCTGATGCGTGAAGACGGCTACGCGCTTACCCAGATGGAGGAGTCGGTCAATCTCAAACGGGTGATTGAAACAGTCGGTTATGACGGGGATTCGATATTAAATGAACTTGAGAGCAAACTTGAAGAGAGCATTTTCAGTAGCCAACAAGAAAAAAGCGATACACTGCGCAAGCTAAAGCTCTTTATGGAGCAAAATAGCTATCTGCGAACCACCAATTAACGAAGGTTGCCACTTGGGACTCTTTTCTGAGATAAAAGAAGATTTCGAAAACGTCTACCGAAACGATCCGGCCATTCAGTCACGCTTTGAGTTTATATTCAACTACCCTGGCGTTTGGGCGGTTGCGTGGTACCGCGTCTCGCACCGCCTCTACCGCAACGGCTGGCGCCGTCTGGCGCGTATGATCATGGGGTTCAATCAAATGTTCACAGCTATTGATATCCATCCG
>DZBC01000153.1 GCA_022729835.1 Sulfuricurvum sp.
AAGAATATAGAAATATCCTATAAGACCAGTCGCATAGAAAACTGATTTTCTAGCTTCTTTAGCGTCGCTTACAGTAAAAAATCTCATAAGAATGTGAGGCAAGCCAGCCGTACCAAACATTAGCGCAAGACCAAGAGATATAGCGTTCCATGGGTCTGAGACGAGACCGCCTGGTTCCATAATTTTTGCGCCGCTTTTATGTATCTCCACCGCGCTTGAAAACATCTTTTCAAAGCTAAAGTTAAAATAAACCATAACCATCAAAGCTATAAACGTAGCCCCTGATAGAAGCAATACAGCTTTGATTATCTGAATCCAAGTAGTCGCCAACATACCGCCAAAAGCGACATAAAGAATCATCAAGACGCCGACCAAAACAACGGCCGTAGAGTAGTCAAGACCAAATAGAAGCTGAATAAGTTTGCCTGCTCCAACCATTTGAGCGATAAGATATAGTATAACGGTAACAATTGTACCGGCGGCGGCAATCGTCCTAATATCCGCCTGTCTAAGTCTAAACGACGCGACGTCTGCAAACGTGTATTTACCAAGATTTCTTAGCGGTTCCGCTATAAGAAATAGTATTATAGGCCAACCAACCAAGAAGCCGATAGAGTATATAAGACCGTCAAAACCGCTCGTATACACAAGTCCGGAAATACCAAGAAACGATGCGGCAGACATATAATCCCCCGCAATAGCTAGACCGTTTTGCTTGCCGGTAATTCCGCCGCCCGCAGCATAAAAATCTTTTGCGGTTTTTGTTTTTCTTGCAGCCCAATATGTAATGCCAAGGGTTGCCAAAACAAAAATAAGAAACATAACTATCGCGTTAATATTTAGAGACTGCTTCTCTACAGCCCCATCCACCGCTCCCGCAGCAAACGCCGCAGACGCTATAGATAGTGACGCAAGAATTGTAATAAATCTTTTCATTCGCCCGCCTTTCTAACTTCTTCTTTTACTTTTTCACTTAATTCGTCAAACTCACTGTTTGCTCTTTTGGTATATATACCGGTAAGGATAAAAGAGAAGACGATAATCCCTATTCCAACAGGAATACCAATGGTTGTAACACCGCCGCTCAAAGAGACTCCAAGTAGTTTTTTATCAAATGCGATTACCAAAATAAACGCATAATACATCACCAACATAATGACCGCAAGCTTTACGCCATAAGCGCTTCTTTTTGCCACTAGTTCTTTATAGCTAGGGCTATTTTTAACTACCTCTACAATATTTGCTTTCATTTCTCTTCCTTAAAAGTTATAGTTGGCGATAACTCTATATTCGCTCCAACTTGTTGTTTCGTTTGTAGTTGGATTCTTTCTAAAGTCATTAGGGAAGTTTCCTCTAAGTCTAAGCTGTAGATTTTTAATTCCGGCGTTGTTGTATATTATGTCGAAACCTGGTTCGCTTGCTGTAACAGCCTTTGTATAAGTGTTGTCGCTATCTACGTTAAAAGACGAGTAGTAAGCGCTGGCTGTAACATCCGCGCCAATCATATCTTTTAGGTTGTATCCCGCCGAAAGCTTATAAGCCGTAGTATCCGCCATAAACTGATGTCTAGTCACCATACCTTGCGTAAACGCCGGCATACCGCCCCATGGAGTAAGCACGCTTCCTTTAAAAGTAGAGCCATTATCAGTTCCGGTTGATGAATACGCCGCGGCCGCGTTAAAATTTCCCGCTTTAAGAGCTAGTTGCAGAGCGTAATATGGAGCTGAAGAGAGATTTAGCGTATCGTGCATATCGCTCTCTTTGATATATTGAGCCGAAGCCGTCATTGTAGCCGCAGGGTTTAGAGTGCACTTCCAGCTGTAATCAGCTTGCGCATATAGCGCGTTAAGAATTTCATGAGCATAATAATCCCAAACTTGAAGAGTTAATCCCGGTACACCCTTATAGATTGCGGCAACAGCCGTTACGCCGGAGTCTTTTGCCGAGTCGCCAAGAGCCGCTTTACCCATATTCAAAAACGTGCCGCTTTTATAATCCGTTCTATTACCATAGCCGCTTGTCAGGGCAAGCTCACCGCCGCCGTATGCGTTTGCAAACGTGCCATAAGCCATCCTTGTTACATGTGCGCCGATTAGAGTAGTGTTTGGCAAGTCGCCGTTTATAACAACAGCCGCTTCAAAAAGATTTGGAATCATTCTGGCGTCGTCGCTACCAGCTAGCGGAGTATCCAGTTGCTGTCTTCCGACTTTTACCGTTGTTGCGCCAAATTTCCCTTGAATATAGGCTTGACCTAGCATCGTATAGCTATCGTCATTTCCATCAAAAAGAGTTTTATCGTTTTTCGTAGCCGTTTTACTCTCGTCATCTAGCTTATTGGTGGTATAAAATACAGCGCCCGCAGATACGCCGTATAAAGGCGCTGTTTCAAAGCCGATTTTGCCGCCTAGAGCCAAACCGTCTCTGTCAAGATTGCTGTTTGACGTGGCTGCGCCTTTGGAGTCTGCAAACGCATAATCTCTGTTGATATAAAAAGCCCTGACTTGTCCAGATGCTTTCCCCTCTTTAAACGCCCCGGCTAAATCGCTAGCCGCAAACGACCCAATAGTTGCGACGGTGGAAGCTACAACAAAGCTCAATACAACCTTTTTCATTCTTACAAAAACTCCTATTATATGAATTACAATTCAATTTACGTTCAAATTGTAAAAACTTTATATAGCAAAACCGTAGCAGAGCGTCATATTAGTAGCAATGCAGGGTAAATTTACATTTTTGTAGTGTATTTTTGTAACACTTATGTCATTGTAGATTTTTTTATAGAGGATTAATTCTAAATGTAGCCCATTATATTAAAATTATGCGCATTCATTTTCATATTAATGTGATAGCGGTTCGTTTAGATGCAAATACTTTTCTTTCATAAAACGAAATTCAACGTAACAATAACGGCGCTAGACTCTATGAGAATAGATAGCTATAATTTAACTTAATATAGTTCTAAGTAGCGCGTTTCAAAACTATACATTTTTTGATAAAAAACATGCGCTTTTATATCTCGGCTCTTTTTACAAAAATACGAAATGTTTAAAATAGTAAATCAAAACCCTTTGATTATGCGCAAAGCCCAAAATTAAGTCATCATCGCAAGTTATCCCATAGTGACAGGGGAGCTTTAGGCGGCGCGCGAAGACTTTATATCCTTACCGACAATCTTATACCTACCAGCAAGGAGTCCGCTTCGCCACACACCTGTATTAGCGCATAGCGCTATATAGTCTTAAACTTGGACAACTCAGAGCTTAGCTTCTCAGACATACCAAACAGACGCTCCGCCGATGCGGTCACATCTTCTACGCTTCTCGCGTTAGCGTCTGAGAGTTCAGCTATTTTTTCAATTCTATCTAGCATATCAACAGCCTGATGGTTGCCATTAGCGGTATTTTTTGCAGTTTTTTGAGCGCTAAGCGCCGTCTTTTCTATATTTGCCGTTGTTTCGCTTATCATACGTTCCGCTAGCTTGGCTTTTTGACCCAACCTTCCAAGTTCATCGGCATTTTGAACCATTACTTCCGCTGTATCATGAATTGATTGAACTATTACCGATACGGTGGCGTTTGACTCGCCAAGGCTTTTTTGTGTTCTCTCCGCAAGCTTTCGCACCTCGTCCGCCACCACAGCAAACCCCCTGCCATGCTCGCCTGCCCTAGCGGCCTCTATGGCGGCGTTTAGAGCTAGTAGATTTGTTTGATCCGCTATATCAGAAATAACTGTCATTACCGCCTTTACCTGTTCTGCTTCTTCTGAAAGCCTCTCCAACTTGGAAGATAATGCGGTATGAGCTTCAACGCTCTTTTGAAGTTCATCTGAGACTTCTGATACGCTTTTTGCGGCGACTGAAGCATTTTTTGATACTATCAAAATATCACGTTCATTTTGCGCCAAATCATTTTCACTATCTTTTAGCATTATGGATATATTGTGAGACGCTTTCGCGCTCTCTTTTGCTATTTTTGCGCTCTCCTCCGCCCTATGTCCTATCTGCATGCTTGCGCTTGACAACTCAGAGGCGACGATTGAGTTTTCTAAGGCTGATTTTTTGACGCCCTCTATAGTCCCCTTGAAGCTGTGAAGCAGATTATTAAACGCGAGAGCGACCTTTGATATTTCATCTTTTGTCGTAATATCTATCTCTTTAGAAAAATCGTTATTTCGGACAATTTCTCCGGCTAATTTTTCAATGTTTTTTATAGGTTTTGCAATGCTTGAAATAATCTGCATCGAAATAGCAAAAATAGCAAAAATTAACACAACAACAATAACCAAAGACTTTCCAAACAACGCAAAAGCCTGCCCTCTAACATCGTCTATATAGATACCAGAACCAATCACCCAACCCCAGGCGTCATGTTTTTTGACAAAAGATAGCTTAGGGTACACCTCCTTGGAGACGTCGCCGCCAGCCAAAGGCTTTGGCCAATTATAGTTTACAAAACCGCTACCGGCTCTATTTGCAACATCGTTCATCGCCACAAATAAATTTGTCTTGCCATCTGTGTCTATTATATCGCCGTCAGCGCCGACTTGCGTCTGAGTCGCGCAGTTAAATTTCGCCGCGTCCGCGACTTTGCCGTCAAGCGCGCCAACGGTTGGGTGCATAACTATTTTAGGAATAGGCTGTGTTAAATCGTGTATCCAAAAATACTCTTTTTGCTCATAACGAATAGTCTTAATAAGAGCTATAGCCTCTTTTTTTGCGGTAATTTCGTCAATTTCACCCTTTTTGCTCTTTTGATAGCAGTATTCAAGAGCCCCGTATGCAACGTCCACAACATGGCGCGTTTTTAGTTTTTTTTCCGCTAATAAATTTTGATATGAGATATATGAACTAGACGCCAAAATTACTAAGCCGCCAAAAAGCGATAGAGCTACGAGAAACCATAATCTAAGCTTAATACTCATATAAAATACTCCAATTTAAAACTATACGGTCAGTATAGCAAAATAGTAGCGCTTACACCAATGTTAAATGCACAAAAACAGCTTTTAGAGAGCGAATGTGAAGTTATGTTACATTATTGTCTCTTCTCAAGCTTATATCCAAGCCCTTTAGCATTTATAATAAGCTCCTCTTTTAATAGCTTTCTAAGACGGTTTATTTCTGTTCTTATTGTCGCGTCGTCGATGTCGTCGCGCTCCCAAACCCTACTTCTAAAAGAGTCAAAATTAAAAACAAAATTCATATTTGACGCTAGCAGGTCAATTATATGCAGGTGTTTACGACTTAGGGCTTGCTCTTTGTTTTCATAGTATAGTATTTTGTGTTTTTTGTCATATCGATACT
>DZBC01000154.1 GCA_022729835.1 Sulfuricurvum sp.
CGATGGCTCCGGCCATGGTGGCGGCGAGTGTGCCGATGAGGATGTCGTAGTGTTTGACGTGGCTCATTTCGTGCGCCATGACCGCTTCGACCTCTTCGGGGGTGAGCAGATCGAGCAGCCCTTCGGTGATGGCTACGGCGGCGTGGCTTGGATTGCGTCCGGTGGCAAAAGCGTTGGGCGTGCGGTCGGGAATGATGTAGACGCGGGGCATCGGCGTGCCTGCGCGGCTTGCGATGCGCTCGACGATCTCAAAAAGCCCGTGCGCCTGATTGGGCCCCACTTCGTGCGCGTTGTAGCGCGAGAGGACCATCTTGTCGGAGTTGTAATAGCTGTAAAAATTCATCCCCAGCGCCGCGATAAAGGCGATGAGCATCCCCTGCTGTCCGCCAAGCATTCCCCCGACGAAGATCATCATCAAGGTAAGCGCCGTGAGTAAAAACGCCGTTTTGAAAATTTCCATTTTTTGCTCCTTTTTTGGGGAGGATTATAGACAAAAATGTATAATCAAGCTCTATGATGAGGAGGCGGCATGGTACATGTAACCGTTCGCAGTTTGGTAGTGTTGTGGCTTGTTTGCGTGTCGCTTTTTGCTCAGCCTTCAGAGGTGGTGTTTGGGGTGTTTGCGTACCGCACCGCTGACAAGATGGCGCTGGAGTATCAGCCGTTGGTGGATCATCTCGCACGTGAATTGGGCACCAATATCCGTCTATCGGTCTTGTCGCAAGAGGCGCTCGAAGAGGAGGTGTCGCACGGACGCATTGATTTGGTGGCGACCAATCCGACCCATTTTATCGCGCTGCGCTCCAAAGGCGCACTCACAGGGGCGATGGCCACGATGGTCAAGCGCGTTAACCAGACGCTTACCCCCTATCTAGGCGGCGTGATCGTGACCCGCGTCGATGCGCCGATCGACACGCTTGAGGATGTGCGCGGCAAGCGTATCGGCTTTCCGGGCAAAAAGTTTTTAGGCGGTTTCCAGACGCAGGCTTTTGAGTTTCAAGAGCAGGGGATTGATCTGCTTACGCAGACCAAACTCAAAGAGTTGAGCAGTCACGATCAGGTACTGATTTCGGTTATCTCAGGGGATATTGATGTGGGGTTGGTGCGTTCGGGGATTATCGAAGAACTCACACGTGAGGGCAAAATCAATCCATCCGATCTCAAGCTCCTCAATGCGCGTCACTATTATGAGTTTCCTTTACAGATTTCGACGGAGCTTTATCCCGAATGGGCCATTGCCGCTTCGGTCAACCTTAGCCAAGAGTTGGTGCGCAAGGTGGCTATTGCGCTTTTTACTTATACTCCGCAAGAGGGCCAAAAGCATGACATCATTCAGGGTTTTAGCATTCCTGCGGATTACACCGTCGTGGATCGTCTGGCCAGAACACTGCGTCTGCCGCCTTATGACGCGGCACCTACGTTTACACTGCGTGACATCTGGAATGCGTATCGTTTCGCCATCATCTTTGCGCTCTTTGGGATTGCCATTACGGTGGGTTTGCTGCTTATTATAGCCCGGACCAATCGGGCTTTGAGCGGGACTTTGGCGCGTTTAAAAGAGAGCGAAGCGCGTTTGGGCTTTGCATTTGAGGCTTCTGCTGATGGTTTGTGGGAGCTTGAGGTTGCATCGGGAACGACACATTTTTCCTCGGTCATGGCGGCGATGGCAGGTGTGAAAGAGGCAGAGCTCACTTGGCAACGCTTGCTGATGCCAGAGGATCTTCGGATACTTGAAGCAGCCTTTGAAGCGTGCTATAGTGGTGATCGTGACCGTTTTGACGTGACCGTGCGTACGTCAAGCAGCACTTCTCGTATGCGCTATTTGCGACTGCGCGGCATGGTGATACGCAACAATGAGAAGAGGGTGCTGCGCATCATCGGGACGGCGACCGACATTACGGCGATTGAAACGGCCCGTCACAAGGCGCTTGAAGCAGAGCGGTTCAAAAGCCATTTTATGGCCAATATGAGCCACGAGATTCGCACACCGCTCAACGGTATCGTCGGGTTTGTGCAGCTTCTGGCGCGATCAAAACTCGATGAGAAGCAGATGCGCTACATCGTCATCATACAAAGTTCTATTAACACGCTCATGGGTGTGGTCAATGATATTCTCGACTTTTCCAAAATTCAAGAGGGAAAGATGCAGATCGAATGTATTGCCCTCGATCCTGCGGCAGAGTTTCCCAAAGCGTTTAGCATTTTTGAAGCCAAAGCCAAGGAGAAGCAGCTTGAGTATCGCGTCGTCATCGATCCGGCTTTACTTGGATGTTTGATGGTGGATCTCTTACATGTAAAGCAAGCGGTCACCAATTTAATCGGTAACGCGATCAAGTTTACCGACTCTGGCGGTAGCGTGGAAGTGGCGGTGCGCGTGGTAGAGACGCTCGAAAACGGCCAGAAGGTAGAGTTTGGCGTCAAAGACAGCGGTATGGGTATCGCTCCTGAAAAACTGGAGAGCATTTTTGATACCTTTACCCAAGCCGACGCCTCAATTACCCGAAAATACGGCGGTACAGGACTGGGGCTTTCGATCGCTTCGGCACTCATCGAGCAGATGGGTGGAGCGTTAAAGGTTGAGAGCCGCGAAGGGGAGGGAAGTCGCTTCTATTTTGAGCTTCTCTTGCACTCTTGCACGATGTAGTGCCCTCAAAGGGCGATTGGGTATAATTTTTCAAATTTTTTTCAAAGTGGTTCTATGCAATTTATCGAAACTCGGGGCAATGACGGCGTCCACCCCAATGAAGTAAGTTTTTCGCACGCGATTTTGAGTCCGATTGCCTCGTTTGGCGGTCTGTATGCGCCTAGCGGGTTGCCTATTTTGGGGCTGGCTTATTTGGAGGCGCATCGGTTTTCTTCTTATAAAGTATTTTGTGCTGATTTGATGCGTACGCTTTGCATCGATATTGCGCCTGAAACCATCGAAGCGGCGGTCTCGCTTTATGACCGTTTTGACGATGCTGCGCAGCCGGTTCCTGTCATCAAAGTGGGTGAAGGCATTTATGTTAGCGAGCTCTACCACGGCCCGACCCGTGCATTTAAAGATATGGCGCTTCAGCCCTTTGGTCATATTTTCTCGCATCTAGCTCAGAGTCGGGGTGAGGAGTATCTTATCCTTGCTGCTACCAGTGGTGACACGGGACCAGCCGCACTAGAGACGTTCAAAAACAAGCCCGGCGTGCGCGTCGCGTGTCTCTATCCCAACAATGCCACGTCCGATGTTCAGCGCTTACAGATGGTCACCGAAGACGGTAGCAATCTCAAAGTGATCGGTATCGAGGGGAACTTCGACGATGCCCAAAGTGCGCTCAAGGCGCTGCTAGGCTCAGAGAGCTTCAAAGCCAAACTCAAAGAAAAAAACATTTTGCTCTCCGCTGCCAATTCTGTCAATTTTGGACGGATCATTTTTCAGATCGTTTACCACATTTACAGCTACCTTGAGCTGGTGCGCCAAGGTGAGATTAACATGGGCGAGAAGGTCTATCTAAACGTGCCAAGCGGCAACTTCGGTAATGCGCTGGGTGCTTACTACGCCATGAGAATGGGACTTCCGGTTCAAAAAATCATCATCGCCTCCAATGAAAACGACGTGTTGACACGCTTCATCTCGTATGGTACCTATGATCTGCGCGATTGTAGTTTGATCGCCACCACCTCTCCGGCAATGGATATTTTGATCTCTTCAAATATTGAGCGTGTTCTTTTTGACCTCTTTGGTCCGCAGCGCACCAGAGAGATGATGCACTCGCTTGAGCGCGAGCGACACTACAGCCTCAGCGCTGAAGAGCATGAACTGCTTCAGAGTATCTTTGTTGCTGATTTCTGTACCGGAGATGAGGGTAAAAGCTACATTAAACGCTATTTCGCACAGGGCTATTTGATGGATCCGCACACTGCCACCTGTTTCAAAGCACAGGAGAGCTGCGCGAGCGAGGGGAGCAAGACCATCATCTATTCGACCGCAGAGTGGACGAAGTTCTCTCCCACCATTGCGAGTGCGCTTACCGGTGCTCTTGGCATCCACGATCTTGAAGCGCTTGAAGCAATTGCTACAGAGGGTAAGATCGCTATTCCGGCTATGATTAAGGCACTTTTTGATAAACCTATCATGCACGCTACCGTGATCGACAAGGCCGATATCGAGTCGGAGATTCTCGCGTTTATTTAAATGATTATCCAAAGGAAGCACTATGGGTTTTGAATCGATTGTTAGCCGTATCCATTCGCTTCCTCCTTTGCCGGAGTCTATCCGCAAAATTCAGTATCTCTATCTCAACGGTGATCCCGACATCAAAGAGCTTGTGAAGATTGTCGAATCCGATCCCGTGATGAGCGCCGATCTACTTGCACGCATGAACGCTCCTGCGTACAGCTTTAGCCGTCATATCGTCTCTGTCATGCAAGCCGTGACGCTGATCGGCCTTACTCCTTTGCGTGGTTTTGTGCTCTCAAGTGCCCTCAGCCGCAGCTTCACGATTGATATGCGCCCCTATGGCATCAGCACGGAACTGTTTAAGCAGATCACCACCTTGCAAAGCGCTTTGACGTTTCAGTGGTATATGGGGGTCAATATTGAGCGTTCCAAAAACCTTGTGCCGCTGTCGTTTTTGATGGAGATGGGTAAAGTTGTGATCGCCAAAGAGGTCGCAGAGAGTGCCTTTTCTGCGGTCTTTCAGGCTCAGGTGCTCTCTAGTGAATCACTCAGTGAAACAGAGCGCTTTTTCACACGGATGAGCTCTTGTGAAGTGTGTGCACTGCTCTTTGAGCACTGGAACTTTAGCGAGATTTTTTGTGAGAGTATCCGCCACATGGACGATCCTTTCAAAGCTCCTGAGCCCTACACACGCTACGCAGAGGCGCTTGATGTGGTGCAGAGTGCCGTGGGCATTGGCGGTATTTTCACCGAACGATCACTTGCAAATGCCCGAAGCAAGCTTATTTTGTACGGTTTAGAAGTTGACCGATTCATGCGGGTGGTGGAGCGGTTGCAAAAGAAGATGGTCTAAAGATTGAGCTGATAGCCCACGCCGTAGATGCTTTTGAGAAAGCGGGGGTTTTTGGTGTCATCTCCGATTTTCACACGAATATTCTTGATGTGAAATTCCAATGCCTTGAGGTTAAAACGGGCGCCGAGCTCTTTGCGCGAGACGACACCGTTTTTGGCCTGTAAGAGCAACTCAAAAAGCTCGTATTCGGTCGGCGTGAGGTTGAGTGGTTGATCGTTGAGCTGGATTTGTCGGGTGTGCTGATCGTTGCAAAAAACGCACCCATC
>DZBC01000011.1 GCA_022729835.1 Sulfuricurvum sp.
GGGCCGCGATTTGAAGCGTGTGACACTAGAGCAACTTCAAGGTGAGATCAAGCAAAGCGTGTGACTTAGTGGCACAGAGTTACCCCACTACCGCCTCACGCCAAACGCAGTAAAATCCGATCCAGCATGCGCGTGCCCAAAAGGCGCTTGAGTCCTGCGAGCAGCCATGTCGGGAGGGTGACGTAGTAGCGTGCCTTGGGGTGGCGCGCGGTGAGTGCATGGTGGACTTTTGCGCTGACCGCCAGAGCGTCTTGCTCAAAAGGGTCTTTGCCGGTGTGCCCCTCAAAACGCGCTAAGGCCTTTTGATACGCTTCATAGTGCGCGCTGCGCTCTACGTCGATATGCGCTTTGAAGTGCACGTAGGCGTTGGCACGAAAACGGCTGGTGATGGGGCCGGGTTCGATGATGCTGATGTGAATGTTACTGCCATGCAGCTCCAGCCGCATCGTATCGGCGAGCGCTTCGATGGCATGTTTGCTGGCGTTGTAAGCACCGCGATAGCGCAGACTCACCAGCCCCAGCACCGAAGAGTTGTGGATGATGCGCCCATGCCCCCAAGCGCGCATGATCGGCAAGACCTTACATGTAAGCCTATGCAAACCAAAGACATTGGTCTCAAACTGCGCGCGCAGCGCCTCGACGCTCAGATCCTCAAGCGCTCCGGGCTGACCGTAGCCGGCGTTGTTAAAGAGCGCATCGAGCCTCCCTCCCGTGCGCCGCAAAATCTCTTTTAGCGCGGCGTCGATGCTCGCCTCGTCACGCACGTCAAGACGCAACGCTTCGAGCCCCTCACGCTCCAGCCGCGCCACATCCTCATGGGATCGCGCCGTCGCAAAGACGCGAAATCCCCTTACATGTAAGTCATGCGCCACACCATGACCGATACCGCTGCTACAGCCGGTGATCAGGATCGATTTACGCATCATCAGCGCCCTTTTTTAGATGCTATTATAACCCTTTGGCTATAATTCGCCCCTATTTACATGTAAGGACTCCTCTATGGGACAAACCATTACCGAAAAGATATTCTCGCAGCACGTAGGCCGCGAAGTCTACGCCGGAGAGATCGTGCGCAGCCCGATCGACATGGTCATCGGCAACGACATCACCACGCCGATCTCCATTCACGCTTTTGAAGCGTCAGGCGCTACAAAGCTCGCCAATCCTGATGGCTTTTGTATTGTGCTCGATCACTTCATCCCGGCCAAAGATATCGCCTCGGCCAACCAAGCCCGCATCAGCCGCGACTTTGCCAAAAAGTACAATATGAAGCACTTTTTTGACGAAAAAGATATGGGGATCGAACATGCGCTGCTACCCGAAAAAGGGCTGGTAGTCCCAGGAGACGTGATCATCGGCGCCGACAGTCACACCTGTACGCATGGGGCACTAGGCGCCTTTTCGACCGGTATGGGTTCGACCGATCTGGCCTTTGCAATGATCACGGGGGGCAACTGGTTTAAGGTGCCTGAGTCGATCAAGGTGGTCTTTAGCGGCAAACCGCGCCCCTATGTTTCGGGCAAAGACCTCATCTTGGAGGTGATTCGCCTTATCGGGGTGGACGGCGCACTCTATCAGACGCTCGAATTTACCGGAAGCACCATCGAGCATCTGAGTATGGATGACCGCTTTAGCCTCTGCAATATGGCCATCGAAGCGGGAGCCAAAAGCGGCATTGTCGCCCATGACGCTATCACCGAAGCCTTTTTGGCGGACAAAACCCTAGCCCGAAGCGCCAAAATCCACTACTCCGACCCCGATGCCAAATATGTGCGCATTTTAGAGATCGATGTGGCGAATCTGGAGCCGGTGATTGCCTATCCATTTCTGCCCAGCAAAGGCCACAGCATCAGCCAAGCGGCTACGGATAGAATCAAGATCGATCAATCCTTTATCGGCAGTTGCACCAACGGCCGCCTGAGCGACCTTAAAGTCGCCGCCGAAATCCTAGAGGGCAAAAAGGTCCACCCCGACGTGCGCCTGATCGTCACTCCAGGGACGCAGCGCATTTTGCGCGAAGCAAACAAAGCAGGTTACATCGACATCATCGTCGATGCGGGCGGCGTGGTCTCTAACCCCACCTGCGGCGCCTGTTTGGGCGGATATATGGGGATTTTGGGTGATAACGAAGTGGCCGTCTCCACCACCAACCGCAACTTCGTCGGCCGCATGGGCAGCCGCAGCTCCAAAGTCTATCTGGCCAACTCCGCCGTGGCCGCCGCTTCGGCTATTGCGGGTTATATCGTCGATCCCTCCAAAGCGTGAGCCTAAAACTCCTCTTTCCGCTGCTCCTGTCGCTGCTCTTTGCGGCGATTCACACCCTCGCCTACAGCCGCGTGGTCCGCCGCTTACATGTAAGCGCCAAAACAGAACGCTTTTTGCGCCTCTTTTTGATCATCAACTTTGCGGGCATCGAGCTTTACATCATCTCGCGCTACCTCCACCACTTCCCCGAGTGGCTCCATTACCTCGTATCGCTGAGCGTCGGGGTGGGCTTTGTGCTCTTCGTCTCATGGCTGCTTTATGAGCTGCTGCATCTACTGCAACGTGTGACGCCGCTTAATCCCGCCAGACGCACCTTATTTAAGCGCGGCAGCGATATGGCCTTTTTGGCCGCGGGTTCGGCCTATATCGGCGGCGCGACGCTGGAGGGGGCCAAAAGCCCTTCGGTTGTTGCCGTCACGGTCGATCAGAAGCGTTTTTCAAGCGCCTACCGCATCGTGCAAATCAGCGATATGCACATCGGCGGGCTGATTGATGCGGGTTTTGTGCGCCAAAGCGTCGAGACGATCAATGCCCTCTCGCCCGATCTGGTGGTCATCACCGGAGACCTCACCGACGCCCCCATCGAAGAGCTGCGCGCAGCAGTGGACGCGCTGGGAGCGTTGCGCAGCCGCCTTGGGACCTTTTATGTCCCGGGCAACCATGAGTATTTTCACGGGGTCGAAGCGACGATGGCGTATCTGAGGCGCCTTGGCATCACGGTACTGGGTAATACGCATGTCGATCTGGGCGACTTTACGATTTGCGGAGTCTATGATGTTTTTGGGTGGCGCTATGGCAGCTTTGAGCCCGACATCATGGCTGCCACAAAGGGCATAGCCAAAGAGAAACCCACGCTTCTGCTTGCCCATCAGCCCCGATTTATCAGCTCGCTAGAGGGCTTTGAACCTTCATTGATGCTCAGCGGCCACACCCACGGCGGGCAGATCTGGCCCTTTAACTACCTCGTACGCCTGCAACAGCCCTATGTCAAAGGCTTACATGGTATCGGGCCTAACCGCCACATCTACGTCAACAGCGGAATCGGCTTTTGGGGACCGCCGATGCGGCTGGGCTCAAGTGCTGAAATCACCCTCTTGGAGTGGACATGATTCCCTGTGTACTTTTTGCGGGTGGCAAAAGCTCGCGTATGGGCAGCGATAAAGCACTGCTCCCTTTTGGTGGCTACACAACACTGGCCGAATTTCAGCTCAGAAGGCTGGAGAAACTGTTTGACCAAGTCTACATCTCCACCAAAAGCGCCGACAAATTTCCTTTTACATGTAAGCTCATTCTCGATCCGCCAAGCGCTGATTTCGCCCCTACCGCCGGATTTGTCGCCGCCTTTGAAACCTTACATGTAGAGCGTTTTTTTGCGCTAAGCGTCGATACCCCTTTTGTCTCTCAAGAGCAGATCAAACACCTCATCGAAGCAGACAGCGAAACACTCGACGCCACAATCGCTAGAACCCCAGAGGGTGCGCATCCGCTTTGCGGGATCTACCACACCACCCTCGCTCAAGAGTTTAAACGGATGCTTCATGAGGGCGATCATAAGCTCGGTGCGCTACTCTCAAGGTGCCGTACCCTCTACGTTGATTTCCCGCACGAAGCGCCTTTTGCCAACCTCAACCATCCCCATGAATACGATGCGGCACTTCAGCACCTTCTAATAGGCTACAAGTGATAATGGTAAAAATCTTTCAGGGATACCGTTTATGGTTCGATTTATTTTCGGATTGTTTCTATTATTTTTTTTGGTTGGCTGCGAACGTGAAAAGCCTGTAGCGTCGCGAGCGTTTGAGGGCCAATCTATCACGCTCATCGTTCCTACCCTCCATGCCCGCCTGATCCGGGGCCCCATTTTGGATGAAGTTGCCTCCTTTGAGGAGCGCACAGGTGCCAAGATCCGAGTGGTAACCCCCAGTTGGAATGAAACCATCGAAAAGATCGATCGATCCCTTCACGATCCAAACCTCTTCTATGATGTCTATGTAGTGATCTCCATGTGGAACGGAACCCTGCTAGGGGGTGGACATATCGAGCCGATTCCCGATTCCATCAAAAAACAGATCGAATGGGAAGACGTCTTGCCGATCTACCGTAGCAGCGTGCTCTCTTGGGGCGGGGTGGCCTACGGCCTGCCCTACGACGGTGACTGCATCAACCTCTACTACCGCAAAGATCTCTTCGAGCATCCCGTCCACCGCAAAGCCTTTGAGTCGCGTTATGGCCATCCACTCGAACCGCCGACAACGTGGAAGACCTTTGGGGAGATTGCTGCATTTTTCAACGGCTGGGATTGGGACCATGATGGCAAAACTGAATACGGTATGGCCGGTCTGCGCGTCAAAGGAGACATCGCCATGCTACAATTTTTGGCACAAGCAGGCGCATATGCCAAGCATCCCTCTTCCAAAGCCTTCTACTTCGATCCCGAAACGATGAAACCGCGCATTAATAACCCCGCCTTCGTGCGTGCACTAGAAGAGTACATCGACCATACCCGCTACGCCCCACCCGGTGCGCTAAACTTTGCCGGCCATGATGTACGCAACAGTTTCGCATCCGGTGAAGTAGCCATGGCTCTGGATTGGGCCGATATGGGCACCATCGTCGCCAATGCGCCGCTCTCAGAGGTGCGGGACAAAGTGGGCTACGCACAAATACCCGGTAGCGACACCGTCTACAACGCGCAAACCCATACATGGGAAGAGACGTACAACCGCATCGCCTCCATCAGCGGCAACTGGATGTTTTTGATCAACAAAGCCTCAAAACACAAAGAGCTCGCTTTCGCCTTCGCCGCGCACATGACCTCCAAAGAGATGACCAAAAAACTGACCGCCACCAACGGCACTGCCATCAATCCCTCAAGATTCTCACACTTTGACGATCCCGGGTCTTGGAACAGCGCGGGCTTTTCGACAGAATCGGCCAAAGCCTATCTAGACACCATCACCGCTTCACTCTCTCATCCCAATGTTGTCTATGACATCACCATTCCCGGTGCCGGCCTCTACTACCAAGCACTTGACGACTTCGTGTATGAGGCGCTCACCGGCGCCAAAAGCCCGCAAGAGGCACTGAATGCTGCGGCTGAGGCATGGGAGCGGATCACCGATGAGCTCGGACGTACATCACAGCGCAACGCCTACAAAGCCTCACTGAATTGAGCCCTTTGCGTCCTCTCTCGTTGCGGCAAATCGCCAACTACAGTTTTTGGTTTATGCTAAGCAGCTCAATCTTCGGGGGCACTCTTTTGCTTACGCTGCTCTTTCGTCATGAGCGCATCAATGATGCCCATCAAGTCACAAAAGCAGCTTACGAGTCCCTCTTTGTAGTCAAATACGAAACAGAGCGGCTACTCACCACCGGCGAATTGCAGACTCAAAAAGAGCTTCTCTTTAAAGCTTCACAGACCTTTCAGCACTCTTTTGAACCGCTTAAGGAGCGCACGCATCTGCCCGTCGTGGAGTGGAGCGGATTCGCCCATATCATTGTCGAAGAGATCCAAAAGATCCGCAAACTGCTACAAGCGCCCATTTTTGATGCGCGCAGTATGATGGAGAAATCACTTTTGCGGCGTCTTGGAGAGGGGCTTGTCCCAGGGACGCACACCGAGAGCTACGTACAGATTCGCGACCTCACCAACAGCATCGCCTATCTAAAACAGTATGAAGATTTTCTACTCGATGAGCTGCATAGGCTTGAACAGCATGAACAAGACCAAAATGCCCGACAGCTTGAACGTATCAAATTCTGGCTGCTGGTGCTGATCTTGAGCGCTATTGCCACGCTGATCACTCTGGCATTTAGCCTCTCAAAGGGCATTAAAAAAATCGAAACGAATCTACTGGGCAGCCAAGAGCATCTGCGCGCAGCGCTGTTTGAGCTTGAGCAGAAGCAGAAAAACCTCGAAGATCAACGTAATCTGCTCGATCACATGGCACATCACGACGCCCTCACCGGCATTCCAAACCGCTTGCTCTTTTTAGAAAAGCTCCGAACATTGCTTGATATCAGCAAGCGCACTGGTGAGCGTCTTGCGGTCTGGTTTATCGATCTTGATCGGTTCAAAGAGATCAACGACTCCTTCGGTCACAACATCGGCGACATAGTCCTACAAGAGGTCGCAGAGCGGCTAAGTAATGCGCTTGGGGGCGAATCGGTTGCCCGTCTTGGCGGCGACGAATTCGCCTTAATCGTCGAAAACATCCATGATCAGGCCGATGCCCAAATCGCAATTGAGCGTTTTATGACCTCTTTGCTGCTTCCTCTTTTCGTGGATAACCATGAAATTTACATTACATGTAGCGCCGGAGCGAGCCTCTTTCCTCGAGATGCACAGAGCGCAGAAGCGTTGCTGAGAAACGCCGATTCGGCGATGTATCATGCCAAAGATGAAGGCAAAAATACCTACGCTTTTTACAATCACGAAATGACCAAACGTGCTTATGAGCGCGTCACGATGGAGAGTGCACTACGCAAAGCACTCAAAAACAGAGAGCTCGTTTTACATTATCAGCCCCAAATCGATATGCGCAATGGCAAGATCGTCGGCTTTGAAGCCCTTGTGCGCTGGCAACATCCCGAGCTTGGGCTGGTCTCCCCGGCCAAATTTATCCCCATCGCAGAAGAGACGGGACTGATCATCGAGATAGGATGGTGGGTGCTTGAAACAGCATGCTACACCCTTAAGGAGTGGCGCTCCGAAGGCTTGGATATCGGCTATATGGCGGTCAATCTTTCTGCCAAACAGCTTTTGCACGGGCAACTTGAACAGAGTATCCCAAGCTTTTTGGAACGCATCGGCTATCCTAACAACGCACTTGAACTGGAGCTGACCGAAAGCATGATCATGAAAAATCCGGAACACGGCCGCAAAACGTTTGCACGCTTGCGCGCAAAAGGCATTAAAATCGCCATTGACGATTTTGGAACTGGCTACTCTTCGCTCGCCTATCTCAGGCGTCTTCCCATCGATACCCTCAAAATCGACCAGTCGTTTGTCCGGCCTCTTCCAGGCAGCAATCCAGATGGTCAAATCGTACGTTCGATCATTCACCTATGTCAAGGGCTGGGCCTTGGGATCATCGCTGAAGGTGTCGAAACGCAGGAGCAGGCGGCTTTCTTGTATCAGCACGGCTGCACCCATGCACAAGGCTATCTCTATGCCAAGCCGCTTGATCCTAAGGGCGCAAAATCACTGCTCGCGCCCGCACAACCGTAGGGATGTTTGCAGAGCACTGCTATAATCGTTTTCTGACTTACATGTAAAGGCTATGCGTGCACTTAACCCATCTTGATGACAAAGAGCGTCCCAAAATGGTGGATGTCTCGGACAAAGAGCACACTACCCGCTCCGCCACCGCCAGCGGCATCATCACCATGAGTCCTGAAGCCTATGAAGCGGTAGTGAGCCAAAGCACCAAAAAAGGGCCCGTACTCCAAACTGCCGTCGTTGCAGCCATCATGGGCACCAAAAAAACGAGCGAACTGATTCCCATGTGCCACCCGCTGAACCTCAGCGCCATCCACTGCGATATCGAAGAGCTCTCCCACCGCCATAGCTTCAAACTCTATGTGACGGCGCGCCTGAGTGGCCAGACAGGAGTGGAGATGGAGGCCCTCACGGGGGTGAGCATCGGGCTACTCACCATCTACGACATGGTCAAGGCCATTGACAAAGCGATGGTCATCGGCCCCATCCAACTTGAATCCAAAACCGGAGGAAAAAGCGGTGATTTTAAACGGTAACGATGCGCTGCCCAAACTAGAGCTCACCTACCCCTGTGCATGGCGCTACAAGCTGGTAGGAGAGGGAGACACCCTAATCTTTACGGCTGTATGCGACGTAATCTCGGAAAAAGAGCACACTCTCATACCCTCTAACGTCTCGAAAAACGGCCGCTACCTCAGCATGAATCTCGACCTTCTGGTCATGAATGAAGATGAGCGCACCTTCATCTACGAAGCGCTCAAAGCCCACCCGCACATTAAAATGGTTTTATAAGGAATACTCATGGATCTTCAACCCTTCGAACGTGATCTTCTCGAATGCTATAAACAAGCCGACTTCCCCAAGCTAGAGGAGCGTGTCATCACACTGATGCGCCACCTTGAAGAGGAGTGGAACCTCTCCGCTGCGCAACTCACATTGCCCCAGTTGAAAACCCTAAGCTCTGTTGTTTTACGTCAAGAGACCCTTGCTTTGCAAGAGGAGCTACAAAGTTTGCTGACCCAAAAAGAGCGCATTGAGCGTTTGATCGAGCGTAAACGTGAATCCTTACAAGATACTAAATATGAGGTCTTCAACGCCATAGAAGCCCAATTCGACAATCAAAACGAAGCCATCCGCGCCCAAGTCCACCAAATTAAGCTGCAATCACTAGATCTGTTCGACATGCTCTCAGAGCTGGTCGAATCAGCCATCATCACTACACTAGAGCGTGCTCATGACATCGAAGAGACAATTCGAGAAATTATCAAAGAGATCACCTTTGAAACCCTTGGAGAGGGACCTCTTGGCTCGGTGCGCATCCGCAAAGTGGTTGTCACGATTCTGAACACCGCGCTAAGTGTCGCCGAAGCATCGCCCAATCAGGCTGAAGAGATTCTGCGCGGCAGTCTGCGCGGTATCCGCTCGGGACTGGTGCGCTCACTCTCCCGCCTTAAAAAACAGCTCTATTATCTCCCTGACGAAGCCAAAAACGAGCTGGTTGAAGACCACGGAGACCTGCTCAAGGTTGATCAACTCTTTAGCCAGATCATCGCCGAAGCAGCGCAGCACGCACCGTCAAACTGCGCCGAAGCGCTCGAACGTATCTCCAAAGAGATCCACTACGATATGCAAGAGCTCGTCACTCTCTCCAAAGAGACGATGGACATGATGCGCGAACGCTTCACTTTTGCCGTCGAAAAGGGGAGTAAGGTGCTCAACTCAAAAGCAGCCCAAGAGGCCAAACGGATGGGCATCAGCGCTTGGAGCTCCGCCAAAACAGCTCTGGGAAGCGCACTTAAAACCGCAAAAGAGAAAATCGACAAAAGTACCGGCGCAAAGGATTAGACATCACGCGCCAGCGTGAACATCGATCCGAAATTCTTTTGAAAATCTAAGCAACGATCACAAATAGGCTCTCCGCCACGGTACGGATAAGGACAGCGGCACTCCTGACACTTCACCATCTCGTAATGAACCAGCTCCCGTGAGCGATCAAACACCGCTTCTACCAAGTCGTATTCCGGCAGCGTCGATATAGCGTCCACTTTGCAGATATGATCGCAAATCCCACAACCGATACATGCGCCAGAGCCAAAAATGATCCCATGTTTATCCGGTGTGGCTCTAAGCGCGTCAGTTGGGCAAAACTGAACGCAGTCACCGCAGTTGGTGCAGGATTCAAATGTGATCTGCTTGTTGAAAAATAGCCCATCGTCTGCCACAAGAGTAGTAGTTTGAAAACGTACGATATGTTTTTTGATCGCCGCTTTGAGGTGTAGATGCTTGAGCGGCTCATGGCTTGAGGTTGTTTTTTGATGCGAGCGGGTTAGGGACATGTCCATCACCGACTCCTCTGTGGCTCCCTCCTTGACCTTTTCGATAGCAGCACGAAAAAGCATCCTTCGGCTGTTTTCCAAGTTTTCTTGCTTCGCATAATTTATCGTGATCGGTGCCTCTACCCCGCAACGGCTCAAAAAGCGCTGCGCTGCGTCCACCTGCTCTTTGATGCTGCGCTCAAGCATACCTTCACCATTGAGGCTACACCCTGAGCAATGGCTCAAATCCAGTGCCAGCGGCCCCTCAAGTGCCATAGTGATCAAATGGTGCCGGTCAAACACGCCCAAGCAGGGCGTGTTTTTCTTACATGTAAGCACGTCTGCCTCTAAGCGCACCAGTGCAAAGGCGTTGGGATCGAAGCTCTTTATCTGCAAGGCTTCCGTCGGGCACGCACCGATACAGCCGGCACATTCAATGCAGCGCTCCTCCACAAACCCCAATCGATTGCGCACGATCTCAAACGCATCTTTTGGGCAGATATCGACACACGCGCGGCATTCATTGTGAAAGTAATCATTGCGTATGCAGTTGCTGCCCGAATAGGTAAAGAGCTGCGAACCCTGAATAAAGCTATTGACTGCCATTGTGTCGTTCCTGAACTAAGAAGGCATAATCTGCTGTCAAAAACTCGATAATAAAACTACACAAATCACGATAAAACGGCGTATCAGCCATCGAACGCATCCCTGCCATGTAGGGAAGTACCCAAGCGATAATATGGTTTTGCAAAAATTCGAATTGCGGTGTCTGCTCCTGACGATAGATAAGTGTCTGCATAAACGCAAACTCAATCGAAAGATGATCTGGAGCAATGATGTTGGTCTGTGTCATATCCACTTCGAAACCGTTTTGAAAATAATACGCCATCGCAGGATTCTGTAGCCCTATCAGAGTCTCATTTTTGGCATCAAGAATAAAAGATTCGATAGGCTGTGTGTTGATGATATACATCGAACTGTAATCAGTGTTCAGCGCCTCTAACAAAACAGTATCGTCATTTTCATCAAACCACAAGACAGTCTCATCGCCAATGGTTTCAAGAAGATCACGATTATGGCGCAGATCATTCACAAAACGCGCGTCAGGCTCACCACTCATAACACGGGAGAGAAAAGCATAAATATAGAGTCGATACTCATGACGCATAACAAACCTTATAATGAAGAAAATTGACGAATGAAATTAATCATGCAGAAAGTGCAGTAGCGATCCAAAGCCTTGCGGCTTTGGTGCTCTTATAAGCAGCCTTTGAAAAAAGACTTTTTGGGCGGTGGCGGTGCTTTGAATTCGGAAACAACAATCGTGTTGCTACTCGCATCGAACTCTCCTACAATCGTAACTTCATTGCGATTGATACCCTTATCCATCGTGCCACGAATCGCTTCAACAGTTTCGAGTTTGTAGATCACACCATCATTGTGCGAAAAAAGAACCAGTGGCTCATTTTTGTTTACTCCGGCTTCAGTTTGACCGTAACAGCCATCCGACCCGCAAAAATAGTTTTCCAAGCGGCAATCTGTCAGCGCCCCCGCTTTGGCACAAGACTCAGTCGTCAAAAATCCTACTTTTTCAACACCACCCTCATTTGCCAGTGACGAGGCGATTAATACAGCGCCAAGCATCATGATCTTTTTCATTATTCAACCTCCGCTTTGAGTGTTTGCAAATACGCTACCATATTTTCGAGCGTCTGTGCATCTAGCCAAGAGTAATCCGTCATCGTAGACACCCTCTTGCCATTTTCCTCAGTGTACCACATGTAGTTGCTATGCGCATTACGGTTGTAACCTGGAACAACGACCGAAGATGGACTTAAGATTGACTCCCGCAGATAAGCCGCCGTTGCATAACCGCCTACATTACTCAAAGAGGGTCCCATATAGTTTGGCGCATCTGTTGATTCGACTTGATGACATCCTGCACATCCATTGGTCGCGACCGCTTCTTTACCTGCCACCGCGTCACCTGCTGAATCTTTATTGACAGCCATAATGAGTGCTGAACCATCTCCATTACCTTCTAGTTCGACCGACAACCATGCTGATAGATTTTTCAATCCGTCACGCCCCATCTTCTCGCCATCCCAAACCGCAAAGGCTACTGGAATAGCGCCACGGTTAAGGTCAACATAAACGTCTTTAAGTGGACGGCTGAGTGAACCCATCCAGCCCTCAGACTTGTAGCCTAATCGTGCATACGAGAATGTTGTGCCATCTTTGATTTCAGTAGTGGATCGAAAGCCTTCAGCTATAAATAATTTCTCATAGTCATTGCTCCCGATCGCTTTAACCTTTTGATTGAACGCCTCAAGCTCACCCTCAAACAGCTCTGTTTGATTGGGATTGAGCTGGTAATAGACATTACCTTGGCCGTTTGGTTCATAGTGCGCTTTGACCGCTTTTTGTAGATGCACCATCACAGCTCTACCCTCAGAACCCATGCCGATATAGGGCAAAGCCTCAGGATTAATGACTCCAGCAGGAAACTGCACCGCAAAACCATCGGCGTAGGTATCAGACTGATATCCACTTTGAATATTCATTGAACCATCAGCCCATTTGATCAAAAAAGCGATCTGCTTTCCATCATAGAGCGCAGAAACGTGCGCTTTTTTTGCTTTGGTCACAGCATTGATCTCGTTGGCCTTTTTGTCATTGAGCACTATTGCCGTTTGCGGATACAGCACTACTTCCGAAAAAACAGCGCTATTCCAAACATCAGAGCTGTAAGAAACTCTTGATAAGTCTACGTTCACCTTCTTGGCGACGATATCAGCCGCTTGAGAAGCCATCAATGAAGTTGCAGCCCATAGTGCCGCGATAAGAGATGTACTCAATTTTTTCATTAGTGGTGTCCTCCTGCTGTAAAATCACCGCCTTGATAGAAGTTGATCGCATGCTTGCTTGAGGTGTGCTTTCCGACGATATATCGGGTATCAACCGGCGGAGCCAGACGATTGCCTTTTGCTTTTGCAACTTCCTGATAATAATTGTTGTCCAAACGGAACATGTCTGAATGCTGATACGCGATCAGGATATCCATTAGTTCACTTTCTCCTGTCTCTTTACGCTTTTGCATCTCAGTTTTGATCGTTTTGATCGCATCATGCACTCCAGGCCCAAAAAGCTTCTCAAGCTCTTCAATCGGTAGACGTGTAGAATCTTCGATTATCTTACCCTCTGCATCAAATTTTGCGGGTGATTCGGTAGGTGGTACATAGTATACGTTAGGCTGTGTGCCGTAATCTTGACGCAAACCCAAAGCTACTTTATACTTGTGTACTAGTTTGTATACCTGAGACTCTTCATCATCCAAAAAGCCTACGAAGCGGATACGACCGACGCACTGCTGTGCACAAGCCGGGGGCAAACCTTGCTCGACGCGTGGAAAGCAGAGAATACACTTTTCAGATTTACTGATCTTGGGGTTGAAATAGATCTTCTTGTACGGACATCCAGCGATACAGTAGCGATACCCTTGGCAACGATCCAAATCCACCAAGACAACGCCATCCTCTTCACGCTTGAAAATTGCATCGCGCGGACAAGCTGAGAGACAGCCAGGATTGGTACAGTGGTTGCAGATACGGGGCAGGTAAAAGAAATAGTTATCCTGAGGAAACATGCCCGTGCCTTCATCTTCATCCCAGTTGGGCCCCCAAGTCGGCTCTACATTGGGGCTAAACCCAGGCTTGACACTACCGGCAATCAGATTGTTGGTTGAAAGCTCATCATAGTTATAATCCCAGGGCACACCGTAGTCTGCTTCAAGATTAGGAATAACGCCGGCTTGAAGATCACCCGCTGCGTCAAACCCTCCGCCAAGCTCCATCCAGTTTTTCGGATATCCAGCACCAGGATAGGTTTCGACATTATTCCAGTACATGTACTCACGACCGTTTCGATTCGTCCACTGGGTTTTGCAGGCTACAGTACACGTTTGGCACCCGATACACTTATTCAGGTCCATTACCATTGCTAATTGTCTTTTTGACATCTATGCTCCTTAAACGTTTGCTTTTTCATAATTGACGGCGCCATCATAAGCATACTGGTTACCGTCCCACAGACCGCCGAACTTGAGATGACCCCATCCGTCTGCCAACTCTAGAAGATTGAGCGCCGTCGGTACGACCTCATTGTGGCCCTTATTGAATTTGTACATGTAAGGCTCCCAGCCATGCTCCATAACCAAACCGTCTGCCGGTGCGGATGATGAGAGCTTGGCCATAGCATAAAACTCACCTAGACTATTAAAAATACGAATAGAATCTCCGTCTTTAATACCTTTCTTCTCAGCAACCACGCGGTTGACTTGAACCGCAGGTACACCACGTTGCAAACGCAATAATGTGCGTGAAGTTTTGTAGTTGGAGTGAATTGACCATCTTGCGTGTGGTGTCATCAAAACGTACGGATACTCTTTGCGCTCAGGACGAATGCCCTTCATACCCGTATTGGTTGCGGCTCCCATTCTGATATACATCTCATGATCGACATAAAAGGTCTGCCGACCAGAGATGGTGTGAAGTGGTTCAAACTTAAATAGATGAAACTCATTGGAGTTGTACGGCTTATCCGAATAGAGCGGTGATGTTTGCGCCGCTTTTTCGTTGATCAGCAAAAATCCGCCGACATTGTACATTTTCTCCATCGTCCACGGCTCATACTGCTCACATTTTTCCAGTGCCGCCTGTACTGCCATTTTGTCTGTACCCAGATAAACCTCACCATTGCCCTCAGACTCTTCATCGGTATTGGTGAACTCCTTGTGGAAAATCGTCAGGTCATGGAAGCCAGGCTTTGCATAACGTGGATCATCTTTGATCTTTGCCTTGTCTATATTTTCAGGTCGATTGGCAATCTCTTCGAGCTTTTTGGCCAAAAGTGTAAACATTGTCCACTCGTCCATTGCCTCGCCGACATTTTTGATATTCGCCACAGGCTGAGCCAGATTGGTAAAGCGGTGGTAGCCAGGAGAGGTACGTAAGTCGTAGACTTCATAGTGAGACTTTGCCGGCAAAAGTACATCTGCGTACTGCGCGGCTTCACTCATACGATAGTCAACGTAGGCCCAGAAATCCATGCGCTTCAAAAAGGCGTTGCGGTATTCGCTCGCCTTGTTACGGCGGAAGACGGAGTCGGCGACAATAAGTGCAGTCGTCGGTAGCCACCAAGGCTTCACGACATTGCCATGCTCTGACGTCATGTTGTCACCGCCGTTTTCACCACGCTTGAGCAACTCCTCAACAACTGTGATGTACTCATCTTTGCTCATACCGTTTTGGGCGCGCTTGACATCATCATCGTTGAAGTACTGCTTGAAGGTTTTCATACCATTACCATTCATGAATTCACCGACGAAACCTGAACCAAAACGTGGATTGTATTTACCTGCAAAGCCGGACAATTCACCCAAGCCAGAAAGCTGAAACTCATTCTCGGTGTTAATTCCACCGTATGGACCCATGCGTCCCGTCAGGCCACAGATCGAAGCAACGTTCCAGATGGTCATCATACCATTGAAGTACTTGTTGAGAGAAAAGCCGGTTGTGATCTCCACTACTTTGGGAATCGCTATATCGCGGGCCAACTGTCGAACGGTTTCTGGATGTACACCGGTAGTCTCTTGTGTGGCTTCTGGAGCAAACTTAGCAGAGGATTTTTTGAGCATTTCAAATACGGTCGTCACTTCACGCTCGTGTCCATGATGATCTTTAATGCTAAATGTGCCTTCGAGCGTAGGTTTGACCGAGGATGGTAAACGCAAGGTGCGGTCATCAGAACCCTCAGTGCCCGGCATCAGAAACGGTGCTTTCGCATTTTCATCCCAGCAATAGAACTGCTCATCCCACTTATGGTGATCCTCTTTGTTCTCTGTGTGTTCCATGTCGGTACGGCGAATCATCTTCTGGGTTTTGACGTCCACAAGGAATGAGAGATCGGTATAGACTCTCATGAACTCTGGTTTGTAAAGTTTTTCATTGATGATCACGTTAATGACGCTCATCGCCAGAATATTGTCCGAACCCGCCTTGATCGGAATCCAGAGGTCAGCAGATTTAGCTGTTGCATTAAACTCTGGAGTGATGACAATAATCTTCGCCCCGTTGTATTTACCCTCCCAAACAAAGTGGGCATCTGGAATACGCGATACAGAAGGGTTTCCACCCCACATAACAGCGGTATCAACCGTGTACATGAAGTCCCAAGTACAGCCAAGGTTCCCTTCTCCATAAGCAATAGCGGCACCAGAAAACATATCCCCAAGATATGATGACGGATAGATACGATTGGCTCCCAATTGTGTGGAGAAACGAAGTGGGGCACCGCGACGCCCCTCAGTGAGCAAGCCTGTCCCTGCATGCACCATCAACTTGTCCGGGCCGCGTTCAGGATCCGCCAAAGTATCAAAAATATTCTGGCAAACGATTTCTGACGCCTCATCCCAGCTAATCCGCTTCCACTTGCCCTCACCGCGTTCACCGACACGTTTCATGGGGTAAAGAATGCGATCTTTTTGGTACATAGTCTGAGAGTGCTGAACACCCTTATTACATCCGCGTGGATTGAAGTCGGGTATCTTTGCATTGATCACCGGATAGCGCGCAGATTGATTTTCGCGCGTGACCACACCGTTGTGAGACCAAACCTCCCAAGCACAGTTGCCTTGGCAGTTGACACAATGGTAGGCAAACCCATGCTCCTCTTTTTTACCGTAAGTAAATGAAAATTCATTACGATACATCTCTTCGGTGTAACTTGTATTGGGATAATTGTTTTTGCCGTTTTCTACAGATATCACTCCTGTTTTAGCAAAAAGACTGCCCTGCGAAGCAACCAAGGCCGCCGTCATACCAGAAACTTTAAGAAAATCGCGTCGCTTGTTATTCATCAATTTTGTCATACCTGGACTCCTCTTTTATCGTTTAAGTGGCAAATTCATATCGTTGCCCCACTCATCCCAGCTTCCTGAGTATGCCTTGACATTTTTATACCCCAGTAGCTTTAGTGCCGTGATAATCTCGGTACTTCTTCCCGCACCAACTTGACAATACGCATAAACCGTTTTATCAGGCGTAATGTCATAGTGATCAAATACCGCCTTTAGTTCTGCCGCCTTTTTAAACGACAGCTTATTATCCAAATCGGAGAGTTTACTCCACTCCAGAAGTGTTGACCCTGGAATATGGCCGCCTCTGGCGACATTGTCCATCTTTCGCTCTCCGATGATTTCAGCCATACTTCTTGAGTCAACAATCACATATTTAGAACTCTTCCCATTTTTAAGAATGTCCTCCATAGCGTGCTTCAGCTCATCTTTGCCGGCAATATAAGAGAGATCAATGCCCTCTTGGCTGATATGATACTTTTTCGGCTCCACATGTTCATCACCGCGCACCACCAAAAGCTCGCCTTCTATTTCGGCGATCGATTTTTCCAGCGCCGCGACCTTGGATTCCTCACTCTTGACACTATTTTCAAGCGTCGCCATCTGCTCTTTTGTCAACCCGCTTTGACCTTTTTTTGCTTCCTTTAGTTCTTTAGAAGCATCTTTCAATGCGCGCTTGTGCTCTTTGAGCTCACCATAGGCCTCGTCATACTTTTTTTGCGCCGGATCAATCGCCATAATTGCAGCACGACCGCCATTAAGCACTTTCACGTTTTTGTGCCCGTAGCTTTTGAAGAAAAAATACACGCCCGTCGCATTGGGACCCTTAAAGTCATCATAGGCGATAATAGTCATGTCATTACTGATGCCCTTGCTACCAATAAAATGTTCCGCATCATCAAGACATCGAAACAACGGCGCACAATGCATTCTGCCATTGATATCTGCATGATGCAGGTGGTGTGCATACATCTCAACAGAGCCCTTGATATGGCCTAGCTGATATACATCCTCACTATCACCCGAAACAAACATGACTTTCGGATCACCAATCAACTTTACAGCCTCTTCTGCCGAGATAAGGATATTGTTATCCTTATAGCTGCCACTGGCCATTGCTGCCATGGCAAACGCTGCCGCAACCGCAAACACCTTTAGCAAATTTTTCATTTGCGCTCCTTTCATTTTGTAGCGTCTAATTTTAGTCGTCTAACCAAACGATTCGTCAATCCCACACTCGTGCGAACTCACAAAACAGTTATGATTGTGTAATATACGCGTTCATTATAGGTTCCCGACTCTGATAATCGACTTAATCAATCTCACGTAGTTATCACAAATTACGAAATGAAACACTTGACAAAAGATTAATAATTTTTATAATTTGTCCTTATCGTGAAAGGGGCCTTTTCTTTAAAAAAAGCTTCGCAAACTCGTTCATTATTGGGCCTTAATTATATTTCGCTAACATTCGCGCCTCTACACTTTACATGTAACCAAAGGACGCAGTTAATGAGATCTATTGCCGAAGCCATCGAACAACACAACATCGATGCACTCATTACTTTTCTTGAAGATAAATCTCTCTCTATAGAAGAGGTAAAAAACATCTACGAAGCTTTCCGCAACCACAAGCAAATTGTCGGACAAGTAGCCATGAACCTCAGTCTTCGCACTTCGGTGTACGAGCGCGACAAAGAATATAGCGAAACCATCGTCGCTCTTTTGTGCGATATTGCCACCAATCCCGTCGATATGGGCGCACGTTGGGCCACAGCAAAGAATCCGCACACTCCACCTCAAGTACTTTCGCTGCTCTCGAAAGACCCCATCAACCTGGTGCGCGCACTTGTAGCCACCAATCCGTCAACCCCCACAAATATTCTCGAATCTTTTTTCAACGATGAAAAGATTGTTCGAGACGGACTGTCGGGTAATCCAAATACACCCGTCAAGCTTTTGCATATTCTTTCCGACGATAATGACAAGATGGTGCGTATGCGCTTGGCAGAAAATACTTCTGCCACCAAGCAAATTCTTGAAAAACTTCTGCAAGACAGCGATGAAAATGTAGTGAAGGCTGCAAAAAGTAATCTAGAGCGTATCTCATGAAAATCTCCCATGAAGAAGAACGCAGCAAATTTACTGCACTGGAAAATCATTTCCTTAACACCTATTTTTCTGGCCTCTATCTTTCTCAAAGCGATTTAATCTCCCTAGCACAAGCACTGGGCCTGAATATGTATATGAACAATCGGGAAATGCTAATCAAACAGCTACTCAACGATTGTGACCAAAAAGGTCTGCTTCCTCAGTTGATGTCAGCGCTTATGGCACTTATAGACGAGCGTGTCGAGGAATACCACAGGCTTTCTTTGGATTACCCACAAAGCCATACGATCCTCGCGCGACTCGCTCAAAAAGCAAACGGCACCAAAAACCTAATCGCACGTGAAAATCGAGGAAATCCCTATGCATGAGCATGAGTTTAGGTTCGCATTGGAGTCCCTTACCTACCCCGGTACTTCTCGTACATTAGGTGAATTAAAATTGATTGGGACCGTAAAAGTAGATAGTCATAGCTTACATGTAGAGCTGCTTACACAAAGTGACGAAAGCTACATGAAACTCAAATCACTCATCGAGGCGGAGTATTCTGCGTCCTTCAAACAGCTAAGCTTTCGAAAAAGAACTTCTCAAAAAGAGATCCATTACGGACACAGCGCAAAGCCCAACAACCGTGCGCCTTATGCCAAAAATATTATTGCCGTCACAAGTGGTAAAGGCGGTGTCGGTAAAACGACCATTGCTGTTAATCTCTCCATCGCACTTGCGCAAAAAGGGTATAAAGTAGGCATACTGGATGCCGACGTTTACGGGCCAAACGTCCCTAGATTGACACAAACTGATACAGAGCGTATTACATGGAACGAAGAGAATAAAATCGTTCCCTCCGAGAATTATGGCTTGAAAATTATGAGCGTCGGTCTTACAACACCAACAAGCGACACTCCATTGGTCTGGAGGAGCTCAGTTGCGGTATCGGCTCTGATTCAGCTCCTTGAGGATGTGGCTTGGGGGCCACTCGATTTTTTGGTTATTGATATGCCCCCAGGGACCGGTGATGTTCAGCTCACCATGGCGCAAGAGCTTCCCATCACCGCAAGCGTTATTGTCACCACACCGCAACTCATCTCAACCGACGACGTAAGTCGCGCCATTATGATGTTTAAAGATATTCATGTCCCCATAGCGGGTATTGTCGAAAATATGAGCTTTTTTATCGCTCCAGACACACATACACGTTACGATATTTTCGGAAGCGGAGGAGGGCAAAAACTCTCCCTCAAATACGATGTTCCACTTTTAGGAAAAATACCCATAGATATGCAAATTCGCGAAGATTCAGATTTCGGAAGACCCTCAGTCGCTACGGGCAATGAAGAACAGAAAAATTACTACAGAGCAATCGTTGATAAGATGCTCAACGAAGTATCATTCAAATTATAAGCACTCAGCTCGGCAAGTTAGTCCGAGCAAGATGATATTTTTTATTGAAGATGTGGTATTTTTAGTATTTGATAGTTAATAATTGGAGATATAAACTCAAGAGGTCCAAAAAGCTATGCGGCGGCCTACGTTTCCACACCTGAA
>DZBC01000155.1 GCA_022729835.1 Sulfuricurvum sp.
GTCGCCACCACCCGCAAAACGCCCCCTTTTGCCAAAAAGATCGCGATTAAATCGGTCGAAGCAGGCGGCGGTGTGGCGCACCGATTGGGGCTTAGTGAAAGCATTTTGGTATTTGAAGAGCACCGTGCCTTTTTCAAAAGCGACGCCGAGCTACACGCCGCACTCTTACATGTAAAGCGCCACGCCCCCGAAAAGCCGCTGGTCGTTGAGGTGCATTCGCTTGAAGAAGCCCAAAAATTCGCCCGTTTGGGCGCGGATATCGTGCAGCTAGAGAAGTTTCCGCTTTCAGAGCTAAAACAGAGCGTGCAAACGCTCAAGGCGGAGTTTGCGCAGCTCAAGATCATCGCCACCGGCGGCATAACCTTGCAAAACGTGCGCGACTACGCCGCGTGCGGCGCGGACATCATCGTCACCTCCGCCCCCTACAGCGCCCCAAGCGCCGATGTGAAGGTGCATATCGAGGCGCTCTAGCACTCAAGCAAAAAATCGAGAGATTGTGGTGATTTGGGTTGTTGTATGCATTCCACCTCGAGAGAGGTGGAACGAGAAGTTCTGATATTACAGTTATTTTTATCCCACCTCAAAAGAGGTGAGACGAGTTATTGGTTGCGAAATAACTAAAAAAAATCTGAAATTTTCCATTGTCTCTTGTAGGCGACTAAAGCTAAAAATGCAGATGCGATAAGACCTATCGTATAAATCAATATTCCGATGCTACTCATTGCGAAGCTCCTTGATGAGTATTTCTAATTTACTCAATTTTAAATAGGCCAAAATAATTCCAAAAGACAAAAATAGGAAAGGTAAAAGTAGTACCAAACCGATCACCACAGATTTATCAAAGACGGTGATACCAAATCCACCGATTGCACCGGTCGTTGCCATGAGCACAACAATCTTTTTATATACGATATCTGCTTCTTTGGCGATGATATCGGCTTTGTCTTTACGTTCTTGAAGGGTCATAGGCAAGATTATACACTAAAAGCGGCGGCCGCTATAGCTCAATGTGCGCGTTATGAGCCACAACCCTTGGGGCAACGGACAGTAAAGCCGTTGGAGCGACGGGTGCATCCCGGTACGCTTTAAACAGATCTACCAACAGTTGCGCGTCGTTTTGACGCTCAAGATCACTTAAAAGATGGTTAATTTAAATATTCTTTAAGGTTGTTTTCAAAAAATTTAACTCGAACTTGGTCGTAAACCCAAGCAATGGTTTATGACCGCTTCGCTCTATTCCTTGAGGCAACGAATGGTGTAGCCGCCGGAGCGGGAGCTGCCGTACGTGTCCGCGTAGTCCGAGTGGAAGTACAGAGAGTGTGCGTACGAACTGTAGGCAGAGACCGCCCAAAGATAGGCGTAGTAGCCCTGATTGTACAAGTTGCCGTCGATGTAGCTGCGGGTGCCTGCCAACGGAAGCTTGAGCTTACTAAAGGCATCGGCGGCGTTTTGAATCTGCTCTGCTTGTAGCTCTTCTATGGTGGGTACTCTAAACCCGCTTGGGCAGGGGTTCCAGTTAGCAGCTCTTGTGCTTTCCGTCGCTATCGGCGGTAGTCCAGTCGCTTGAGCCTGTGATAAAGCTGCCATGACCCGGATTGTTGGATGTGGCTTGGGTTGTAGTGACGGGGCTATTTGATTTTTCATGGCCGTCGGCTGCTCTGCCCCACTGGTAATAGTCGCCGTAACAGGCGCTATCGGTAGCATTTTGACAAACACGCAGCGCCTAGATTGCGATCCATCCAGACGCGCCCTGTGGTTGGGCTGGTGAGGGTGCCGACACTCATATTGGCCGTTATCGAGGGCAGAATACCCGTCATGTACAAGTCAAGCATGTCGGCATGTCGGCATGCAGTGACCACGCCGTAAACATCAGCATGGCGAAAGAGAGGAGCAGTTTTTTCATGACATGTGTTCCGATTGAGTAAGTTGGACACACACGGTAGAGGACATTTACTAAATGTTTACTAAAAATATCGGAAGTGTTACATTGTTATTTTGAGATAGGGGTTAGGTCATAAATATGAAATGATTACATGTAAAGCGCCACGCCCCGAAAAGCCGCTGGTCGTTGAGGTGCTCATCGAGGCGCTCTAGCGCTCACAAAAAGACGGCAAAAGCGCTTTCGACGCTGAGTGCGCTTTTGTAGCGCGTGGGCAGTAGGTGAACCTGTTTGGTGCTCAGGTTGCACACCGCCAGCCGGAAGTGCGCCCCCATGACCGGCTCGACGATGCACAGCACGCCGTCTTCGATCGCTTTGGTGGCGTAGATCGTGCCTTGGAGCTGGTGAAAAAAGTATTTGGGGTAGCTTAGCGGGGTGATCTCGACGATCTCGACTTCATTGCGTTTGGGGAGGGTGTCGGCGATGATGCGGGCGTCTTCAAAGGTGTCAAACCGTGCACACCAGTCGTCAAACCCCTTGTTGAAGTGCGCCAAGTCCTCATCCAAAAAGCCGCCTGCCGGCGACTGCAACGCAAAAATAGCCAACGATCCGCCCCCGATTTTTTGTTTTTTGAAGCGGCATTGTACCTTTTACGGGCGCTTTTTGCCATAATGCCATCAGCCGGGCACAAAGGAGTATTTATGATCCGCATTCACCCTTCGCATGCACGCGGAAGCGCCGATCACGGTTGGTTGCAGACGCGCTTTTCGTTTAGTTTTGATACTTATGTCGATCGAGAGCGAATGGGTTATGGGCCGCTGCGCGTGATCAACGACGACATCATCGCGCCGTATGGGGGCTTTGGGATGCATCCGCACCGCGATATGGAGATCATCACGGTGGTGATCGACGGGGCGCTTGAGCACGCTGACGATCAGGGGCATCGCGGCGTCATCGGGCGCGGAGAGGTGCAGTTCATGCGTGCGGGCAGCGGCATCGTCCACTCTGAGCGCAACGCGCTCACCACACCGCTGCATCTTTTTCAGATCTGGATCTACCCCAAGACCAAAGGACTTGCCCCCGCTTATGAGCAGCGCCGTTTCGATGCGTTTGAGCAGCGCGGAACGTGCGTGCGGCTGGTAGGCGAGGGCGGCATCTCCATCGACCAAGACGCCACCATCGACTCGCTGCTGCTAGACGCTACGCAGCGCGTGGTACTGGAAGCACCCGCGAAGCTCTGGGGCAGACTGGTGCTGGTGGTCAAGGGCGAAGTGCGCCTCAATGAGATCACGCTGCGTAGCGGCGATGAAGCGCAGATCGAGGACGAAGCGAGCACGCTAGAGGCGCTTCAAGAGGCGCATGTGTTGATTTTTGAGTTGAGGTTGTAGGGATGAAAAGCGTTGCGGTGCTTAAGCGAATCGTTTTGATACTCTTTTGCGTGTACATGATCGCCCTAGCCGTGCTTGCCTACTTTCAACGCTCGTTTCTCTATTTTCCGACGCCAAGCGTGCAAAACGGCATGAAAGAGATCGACTTACATGTAAAAGAGGCAACGCTCAAAGTCATCGTACTCAACGAAGGCCGCAAAAAAGCCATTTTGTACTTCGGCGGCAATGCGGAGGTGCTTGCCGGTAATATTGCCTCTTTTGGCGCACATTTTAAAGATCATACGCTCTATCTGGCGCACTATCGCGGCTATGGCGGAAGCAGCGGGGTGCCTACCGAGCAGAGCCTCTACGAAGACGCGCTCGTACTGTACGATACCTTCAAAAAGAGTCACGATGAGGTGGCCGTGGTTGGCAGAAGTATCGGAAGCGGCGTAGCAACCTACCTTGCCTCCAAACGCGACGTCAAAAAATTGGTTTTGATCACACCGTTTGACAGTGTCGAAAAGCTTGCACAAGAGCGATTTCCGATCTTCCCGATCGGCCTGATCTTGCAAGACAAGCATGACTCTTTAAGTAGGGCGGGTGCGATACAGGCACACGTGTGCATTTTGATCGCCCAAAAAGATGAGATCGTCCCCAATGAAAACAGCATCCGCTTGTATCGCGGATTTGACCCCGCAAAAGTCTCGCAAAAGGTTTTTGAAGCTGTCGGACACAATGATATTCACAGGGCGAAAGCGTACTTTTCGACGATTGAGCATTTTTTGATGTAGCGGTTTTTGCTCTTGGCGCTTACATGTTAACGTCCTTAACGGATCGCCGTATGCGTTTAGCTATCTCATCATTGAAACACAATGAGACATCCATCAAAACATTTCATGATACAATTCATGTAATTTTTCAAAGGATTCATCAAAGGATTGTCATGCTGGCCTACAAACGCGATGAGATGATCTCCGTAACCGATCTGCTCAAGGGCTTCAAGACGACTTTGGACAAGTTGACGTCGCATCAACTCGATAAAGTCGCCGTGATGAAGAACAATAAACCGGAGGCTGTCATTTTAAGTATCGATGAGTATGAACGGCTTCAGGTAAAGCACCACTGGAATCGACTGGATGAAGCGTCATATCTGCTTAGCGCTTTTGAGTCTCTTGCCGATGCCGAATCAAAATCACTCTCACTCGAAGAGCTGGATGCAAAACTGGATCAGACCATAAAACGTTATGAACATTGAGTTTTTGCCTTCGTTCGTCAATCGACTCGAAGGTTTTTTAGAGATCATCGCCGAAGATAAACCTTCAGCGGCTCGGAAATTGCACAAAGAGATCATAGGCGCTTGCAGAGAGATTCAATATTTTCCGTACAAGCACCGAAAATCGATCTATTTTGATGATGAGAATATTCGGGATTTGGTCTACAAAGGTTTTGTGATTATTTATAAAATCGAAGGAGAAACCGGCAGGGTTTTTGCGTTTGTCAATCGCAGTGCAGTGTCGGAAGAGCTTAAAAACGGCTCAGCCGCAACCATTTTCGACAAAGGTATGCCATGAATCATCCCTTACATGTAAGCGCATTAGAGTTGATGCGTTCGCGGTTTGAGGCTTTTGTGCACGGTGATATCGACTATCTGGTGCGCACCCACGACCCGGACACCCGCAGCAAGCATCTCGTGCGTGAGATCGCGCAGACGCTAGAGGAGGTGCGTTACACCGCGCTTGAGATTCTGGGCGTTTGGCAAGGCGGCGAAAACGACAAGATCGCAAAGGTGGAGTTCATCGCTTTTTATGAGCAAGACGGCGAGACTCTGCGCCACCATGAGCGCTCCCGTTTTCGCCGCTACAAAGGGGCGTGGGTCTATGTGGATGGGGAGATTTTGGACTAAAGTGCTTTTCTCTTGCATATAACGGCGCATCCGGCCACCAATCGCGCAGAACATCCGGCCACTTG
>DZBC01000156.1 GCA_022729835.1 Sulfuricurvum sp.
TTGAGAACGATCCGCACGCGAAAGAGAATCTGCTCGCCATTTTGGATGCGAAGGAGCAAGACCACATGGTCACCGGACGCCAAAAGGGCAAGGAACGCGCCCAGAGCCAGAGCGAAGAGAGCAGCCAAAAGGGGCCGCGCAAAGAGGGCGGCAGCTCCAATATGGAGGTGGACGCCGCAGGCTCAGCCGATAGCGAAGGGGGTAAAGAGGTGCAAGGCGAGGAGCGGCTGAGTTTTGGGCAGAGCCAAAGCAAACTCTCCAGCCGACAGTATGAATTGATCAATCAAAGGGGGGTGAATGAAACGAAGCCTTGGTAGCCTTTTGGCGCTGGTGTGTGCGCTCTTTGGCGAGGTGCGCTTTGAGGTCGCGTGCGACACGCCGCGTGTGGTGGCGGGCGAGCCGACTCTGGTGCGCTACAGCGCCTATTTTGACGATGAGGCCTTTACGACGACGCTCGCGCTCGCGCTTCGCGCCGATGCGCAGATCATCGATTACGGCACGCATGACACCGTGGTCGAGGGGAAGCGCGAAAGCCACTTTGAGTATCTGCTGATCCCAAGCCGCGCGGGGAGCGTGGCGATCGAGGGCGAAGCGACGCTGCGCACCACCACGCGCGGCCAGATCGAAAACGCGGTGATCGGGCGCGACAACGTTCAGGGCTATCAATTCACGACGCGCACGCTCCCGCTCCCAACGCTTGCTTTGAATGTGGGCGCCAACGATGCGCACATGGTGGGCGACATGACGCTTAGCGTCGCGCTATCGGCAACGCAGATCAAGGCGTATGAACCCTTACATGTAACGATCACGTTGGAGGGCAAGGGGAGTTTGGATCGCTTTGTGGCCTTTGCGCCGCGCATCGATGGGGTAGAGCTGTTTGGCGAAGCGCCGCAACCCCATTGGCGGCGCTGCAAAGAGGGGCAGTGCGGCAAGGTTGTCCAGAAGATTGCGCTGGTGGCCAAAGAGGATTTTGTGCTGCCGCGCTTTGAGCTGGAGCTGTTCAATACCCGCACCCGCAGCCGCGAGACGCTGCACTTTGACGCGACCCCCATCAGTGTCGAAGCGCCCTTCACACCCCAAAGCCTGCTCGATGCCGATGCGCCCGACGCCCCGCGCAGTTGGGATCTTGGCTGGCTCAATCATCTGCTATCACTGCTGCTGGGCCTCGCTCTAGGCTGGGTGGCGCGTGATCGCTTGGTACGCCGCGCCGAGGTGCGCAAAGCGCCGCAACTGCCCAAAGAGCCAAAAGCGCTGCTGGTGCATTTCGCCCTTGAGGGCTGCGACGCCGCGCTGCTTGAGCGCGCCGAGCGTGAGGGGTGGAGCCGCTCAAAAATCGTGCAAACATTTGACAAGGAGAAGCGATGAAGGTCATCGTATGGACGGCGCTGCTGTGTGCGTGGTTGTGGGGTGCGGGGATCAAGGAGGATGCGGCGTTTGTGCAGGCCGCCGCGCATGGTAAGACGGTGCTGATGCTCTATAGTACCAAGGGGTGTCCCGAGTGCGCCTACATGAAAGAGAAGGTCTTTACCGCTCCCGAAGTGGCGCAGCGGCTAAAGCGCCATTTTGTGATCATCGAGAAAGACATCAACCGCGACGATCTGCCCGAGGGGTTAGCGTATATCGGTATCCCGACGCTCTTTGCGCTTAGATCTGACGGCTCGCTTATCGATACTGTGATCGGTTCGCGCCGCGCGGGGGTCTTTGCGCAGATACTCGACGATCTGCTCAAGGCGCAACCGTGAAAGGCGCGGCGCTGCTGCTCTTTGGAGCGCTGACGTTGATGGCCTATGATCCGCAAGCGCTTGAGCGGCTGATACAAGAGCAGAGCTGCCCGCGCTGCGATCTGCGCGGAGCGGACTTGCGCGCGCAAGAGTTGGTGGCATCCGAGCTGCAAGGGGCCGATCTGCGCGGGGCGCGTCTGGAAGGTGCGGAGCTGGTGGCCGCAGAGCTTGACGGTGCCGATCTCTCGGGCGCGTCGCTGCAGGGGGCGAACCTCTGGAAAGCTACGTTGCGAGATGCCAACCTCACGCGCGTGGCGGCCCAAAAAGCCAACTTCAAAGGGGCGCATCTGGAGCGCAGCGAGCTGGTAGATGCCAATTTCAGCCAAGCCAAACTGTGGAAAGCGCGGCTTGATGAGGCCAAAATCGTGCGCTGCGATTTTAAAGATGCCGAAGCGGGCGACGCCACCTTTGTGCAGAGCGATCTGCGTGATTCGCACTGGGATGGAGCGATTTTGTGGAAAACGCATCTGCATCAAACCGTGATGACACCGAAGCAGTGTGCCTACGCTCAAAGCGAAGAAGCAGAGCTGGTTCAGGTCAAATGCGAGTAGCGAAGAAGGGTACTAAATAATAATAATTTTCCTTTAAGTACCCAGACGCTACCATTTTGTCGTAAATTCACCTATAAGGCGCACAATGAAAACCATTATTCTTTCTACTCTTGTCGCTTCAAGCCTGATGGCTTCAAGCATGGTCAAAACCGCCACCGAAGCGGGCCTTGCCCCTATTCCTGCGAGCCAAAGCGAGCTTTTGAAGCTCATCGACAACCCCAAAAACCCCATCACCGATGCCAAGGTCGAGCTGGGCAAAATGCTCTACTTCGAGCCGCGCCTCTCCAAAAGCGGCCTCATCAGCTGCAACACCTGTCACAACCTCTCCGAGGGCGGCGATGATGGCGTAAGCGCGGCGATCGGGCACAAGTGGACGGCCAACCCGCACCACCTCAACTCGCCCACCGTCTACAACGCGGTCTTTTTCAGCGCGCAGTTTTGGGACGGACGCGACCCCAACCTAGAAAAACAGGCGCAAGGCCCCATTCAGGCACACCCCGAGATGTCCGCTACGACTGAGCATGTCGAACAAACGGTCAACTCCATGCCCGCGTACGTCCGCGCCTTCAAAAAAGCGTACGGTGCCGATGTCAAGATCGATTTTGAAAAAGTGGCCGACACCATCGCGACGTTTGAGCGCACGCTTGTGACCCCTTCGCGCTTCGATGAGTACCTAAACTGCTGCGAAAAGGCGATGAGCAACGAGGAGCTAGAGGGGATGAAGGTCTTTATCGACAAAGGCTGCGCGACGTGTCACAACGGCGTCGGTATGGGCGGATCGATGAATATGTTTCCGGTCATGGGTCAGTTCAAACACGCCAACGTCGGCGACTTCAAAGGCGACGCCAACGGTATGGTCAAAGTCCCCACCCTGCGCAACATCACCCAAACCGCGCCGTACTTTCACAACGGCACCGTATGGAGCTTGGCAGAAGCGATCAAGATCATGGGCGAAACCCAGCTAGGTATCAAGATCAGCGACAAAGAGGCCGCACAGATCGAAACCTTCCTTGGTGCGCTTGAGGGCCAAAAACCTGCACTCACTATGCCGATGCTCCCTGCTTCTACTGCTACTACCCCAAAACCTCAGATGAACTAAGTTTTGCCCTTACATGTAACGTGTTTACATGTAAGGCTCTGTAAGACAGCTATAGGTTATGAATCTTAATTTATTGCACTCTCACCGTTTTTCGGAGATTTTTTCAACCATCTCTTCATAACAGCACTCTTCCGCAAATCTCAATTCGTCGTTGTCTAATGTCGTCTCCGAGAATGACAACAATGTTCCGACAAAATCAAGCAGATATTCGGGTGCCCCCAAAGATAGTATTCGGTATTCAGGATTTGGAGTCATTGCACTGATATCTCGATGGTACGTTTGTATTCTTTCTTCATCACTGCAAATATTGGAGAGAGTAGTATAGAGAATCATTAAATCCCCTTCATCTATTCGTCCAAGTGAGGTTAAATCCGAAAAAAGGGTCGGATCATGATGGACGGCTACGGCAATATCGAAAATATCTCTTGGGTGTCCCTTGTTGCCTCGATAATGAATTTTTTTAGCAATGATTTCAGCGGGGGTTTCGATATTGAGGGTATGTCCCCAAAAATGCTCCATCGTATAGGGCGTTTGTGTGTAGGGTATGACATCAAAAAACTGGATTTTGCTTTGATCGTCGATAGTGAGTTCGAGATAATAGCCCGGAGCACGCATTACACCGCTGTAGCCTATAGAAGAAAAGATGGATTCTACAGTATCCGACCAGTTACGGCGTAATCTATCCAATCGATCGGACGAGCCATCAGGATAGAGGAAGATATCGATATCGGTCGAATAACGATGATGCCAGTAAAAAGCGCTGAGAGCTGTCCCTCCGCCAAAGGCGAAAGCAGTGATATTTTTTTCATCCAGTAGTGCTAACGCTGCATGAAGCAATCGTTGCTGAACGTGAAAGTCATGCAATGGATCGTTTCTTTGCGATTAATTCAGCAGCTTTAGTTTTTTTGATGACAAACTTTTTCGGCTGACGCTCTATCGTGACCTCCAAGATAGTGTCCCAACGGGTATCTAAAGGGTTCTTTGAATATGAAGAAGTTCGATAGAGATTCGCGATACTTTGTTTACTTAACCGTGAAGTGGCAAGTAGTTCGCGCAAATCACTTTCGTCGGCTTCTGCGAAAAAACGGTCAAGTATCAGCTTCTGATCTTCATTTTTTTCGCGATAATCCTCTCCCTCAAAAGCTTTGGTAATATCTGCAAGAGAGTAGTGTCGTTCGATATTACGGTTGATGATTTGTCGTAAATGCAACAACGGCTCTTCTGTTTTTTGGATACATCGGGTACCTAAACGGATACCGTGTACGTGTGCAATCGGTTGCTTTGCCATTTAGACCCCTTTGTATTTTTGTAAATTATATCCCTCTTCGCTATTTTTGTCAAAATAGGGATATTTTTCAAAGTGAAAAAAGTATTATAAATTACGGTGACATGATACTTATTAAATCTCAAAAACAACAGCCTTTTGCTACAAAATATAACTATATCTTTGTGATTATTGCTTACATGTAATGCTCACGCTCTTTCATAGCGATTTTTTGTCCTAAAATCTCTCTGTCAACGACTTCACTACATCCGATGAGCGAGGTTCTAACCCATGATAGGGTACGATTCTCTAATACATCTTTGATGTATCGGCGGGTGAAAGGCCAGAGATAGAGAGGGGGGGAGTAACAAATGACGACGTTCAATGAATTTCGTAGTGAAGTCATTGAAGTACTTTGCGCGTTAGAAGGTTGCAGCGACGACCAAGCGCAGGTGCTGGCGACGAATAGTTCTGATGATATAGCGTATGGCTATAAAT
>DZBC01000157.1 GCA_022729835.1 Sulfuricurvum sp.
CCAAGTGGCCGGATGTTCTGCGCGATTGGTGGCCGGATGCGCCGTTATATGCATGGAACGATCATCTTCATCCCGAAGATCGTATGAGAGCGATGCTTTTTATCAACCGCTTCTTGCAAAGCAGTGAGGAGCGTTTTGAGCTGCACTTTCGAATGCGTAGAGCCGATGGACACTATCTGCCGATTTTGGTGCGGGGCAAAAAGATCCTTGATGCAGACGGCGTGACGATGCGGATGGTCGGTACGCATGTTGATATGAGTGAAATTGACTCCATGCGTCGCTATTTGCAAAGCATCATCGACGGGGTCGATCTACCGATTATGGTGATTGATGCAGATTATACGGTTTCACTGAGCAACAAGGCATCCGCGGCTCTTGATGACGCTTCCTTGTTTGTCGATCCGCTTCGACCCAAATGTTACGAAGTCTCGCATGGTCTCAGTATTCCTTGTGATGGAGTCGATCATCCTTGTCCCTTGCGAGAGGCGATGCACTCAGGCACACCGATCAAGGTAACCCACAACCATACCGATACTCAAGGCAATACCAAAATGGTTGAACTGACCGCACAACCGATTTTTGGGTCTAACTTGAAGGTGGAGTCGATCATTGAAGTGACCTATGATATCACCGAGCTGATTGAAGCTCAAAATCTTCTACGTCATCAGGCCCAACACGATCTTTTGACCAACCTTCCCAACCGTCTGCTCTTTTTGGATCGCTTGCAGCAAGCGATCAAGAGTGCCAAGCGTAACCACTCTCTTTTGGCGGTACTCTTTTTGGATCTGGATCACTTCAAAGAGGTAAATGATACGCTAGGGCATGATGCAGGTGATATACTGCTCAAAAATGTGGCAGAAATTTTACATGACAGTGTACGCAGTAGCGACACGGTCGCGCGTCTGGGCGGAGATGAGTTTACGGTGCTACTCAACGGGCTTACACCCAAAGAGCGGATCGTACAAGTAATCCAAAAGATTATGCACAAGATGGAACAACCCCATCTTATCGGACACAAAGAGCTCTTTGTAACCTTTAGTATCGGGGTGGCTTTTTATCCTCAAGACGGGGAAGCGGCCGAGGTGCTGCTTAAAAATGCCGATACGGCGATGTATCGCGCTAAAACGCAGGGGCGCAATACCTACCGCTACTACTCGGAAGCAGAAAATGCCTGCTGGGGCGATGAGCGTTAAGCGTGCTTGGCTATAATTCGCCCAAATCAGCCGATAGCGAGACCATGCACTCCATAGACAACAGAATTGATCAGGCCCGTCATATTGCCTTGATGGTCCATTCATCGCATGATGCCGATCTGCTGGGCAGTGCGAGCGCTTTGTACACCTATGTGTTGACCCTGCACAAGAAGGTCTCTTTGGTGTGCGAGGCTATGGTGCCGCGACGGCTTGGATTTATTCCGTGGGTCGATGAGGTGCGCTCGCATCTCCCTCAAAGCGCTGATTTATGCATCGAGATCGGCAGCGAAGCGCCGTTTGATCGTCGTGAAGGGCTGATGGTCCTTACGGTGTTTGATTTTCTCAGCGCACGCGGGGTGAAGATCAATGCGAAAATGGCCACCGCGCTTTATGGCGGATTGCTCGATACGCTTCGCGGTTTTAGATCGCCGCAGACCGATGTGCACGCGCTGCGCGTGGCCTCAGAGCTGTTAGAGCGTGGTGCGAACGCTGCTTTGGCGGTGCGCGCTCTTTTTGAGACGATACCACTTGGGCATCTACGCCTCAAGGCGATGTTGCTAGCAGATATGGAGCTGGCATGCGATGCGCGGCTGGCACTGCTGAGGGCAGATCGTGCGATGCTTTTGCGCAGTGGTACGTTTTGTGATGCGTGCGTTGAGGCTTTGGAGGAGGCGCTTTGCTTGCCTACTGCGGTTTTGGCTGTGCTGCTGTGTGAGCGGGAGGATGGACGTATTGAGGTGCATCTACACTCAAAGCTTGTGGATGCGGTGTCACTGACCCAAAAATGGGGCGGCATCGGAGATGCGAAACGCGCAGTGTTCTTGCTGCCGGCATCAAGGCTTGATGAAGCGGCAAAACAGATGATCTTACATGTAAAGGAAGCTCTTGAGACACAACAATAAAATGGGGTCCGTTATCGGGACGGGGATTTTTCTAGCGATCGTAGGGTTGGTGCTATTTGTCATTTTTTCCTCTTCGTTTGAGCGTGATGCGCCCACAGTGAGTGTGGCGCACAACGGTTATTGGAATCTGAAGACACCGCTGAGCGTGCGTATAAGTGATGCGAGCGGCATCAGTGGGTATCGCGTATACCTTGAGGCCAACGGTGAACGTGTCGATTTGGCACAGGCACAAAATGCCCAGCCCGAGCATGAGGTGATTTTAAAGATCGAAGTGCCCAAAAAGGTTGCGGCCTTCAAGCCCGAATCGGTCAAAATAGTCATCGAGGCGCAGGATACAAGCAGTTGGAATTTCTTTAGAGGCAATAAAGCGCAAGAGGCGCTTTTGCTGAGCGTGGATACGAAAGCACCTCAGGTCTCGACCGTTGCCCATTCGATGTATGTCCACAAAGGGGGATCGGGCTTGGTGGTGTTCGCCGCCGAAGATCCCAACCTAGCGTCGCTCTATATCGAGATAGAGGGGGGGAAACGGTTTGTGCCCCAGCCTTTTTATAAGGAGGGCTACTACATCTCATTGGTGGCTTGGCCCCTTACTCAGCCCACGTTTTCGGCGCGATTGATTGCCACGGACAAGGCCGGCAATCTGCACAAAAGTAGCGTGCCCTTTCGCGTGAGCGATCGGGCGTATCAGATCTCCAATCTGAAGCTTTCCGACGCCTTTCTTGAAGGCAAAATCGCAGAGCTTGCCGAGTTGTTCGAGATTGCCCATGAGAGCGACAAGCGACTGGATCAGTTTCGTCTGATCAACGAGCAGGTGCGCGAAAAAAATGAGAAGCTGATCCATGATCTCACATCAGTGGTCTCAAGTGAGCGCATCGATAATTTTGAGATCACCCCCTTTTATCCGCTCAAAAACGGTCAAAAGGTGGCGAGCTTCGGAGATCATCGTCTCTATTCTTATGAAAATCAGGACAAGGTGAGCGAATCGTATCATCTGGGGCTGGATTTGGCGAGCGTACAAATGGGGGCGATTATGTCGCAAAACTACGGCACGGTCGTCTTTAGTGATTTCAACGGTATTTATGGAACGATGCCTGTGGTTGACCATGGTCTGGGGCTGTATACGCTTTATGGACACTGCTCCAGTGCTGCGGTTCAAAAAGGCGACAAAGTTCATCCCGGCGACAAAATTGCCAATACCGGTATGAGTGGTTATGCCATGGGGGATCATTTGCACTTTGGGGTGCTGGTACAGGGGATTGAGGTACGGCCTGAGGAGTGGATGGATACGAAATGGCTCAAGCTCAATATCACCGATACCATTAGCGATGCTAAAAAAATCATCGATCGAAAATAGTTACATGTACTATAATTTCGGCATCTTCTCATAAAGGGGTTTGACCATGATGCAAACCACCATTACAAAGCCCGTTGAACTCGTGGGTATCGGTCTGCACAAAGGCAATCCGGTACGTTTGCGCCTTGAACCGCTCAACGAGGGGAGTGGCATTGTCTTTTTCCGCTCCGATGTTAACATAACCATCGAACTCAAGCCAGAGAACGTGATCGACACCAAAATGGCGACTGTCATCGGCAAAGGTGGCCATTTCATCTCCACCATTGAGCATCTGCTCTCTGCCGTTTATGCGTATGGGATAGACAATCTGCGCATCATCGTCGATGCCGACGAAGTGCCGGTCATGGATGGCTCATCGAGCAGCTTTTGTATGCTACTCGATGAAGCGGGGATTGTGCAGCAGATGCAGCCCAAAAAGATCATGCGGATCAAAAAAGAGGTGAGCGTCAAAGAGGGCGATAAATATGTCAAGCTCTCTCCCAGCGATGATCTGAGCTACGATTTCACCATCAAGTTTAACCACCCCGCGATTGACCGTCAGCAGTTTACGTTTTATTTCTCCAAAGAGAACTATAAGACTCAAATCGCCAGAGCACGAACGTTTGGATTTTTGCATGAGGTGCAGTATCTCAGATCTAAAGGGCTCGCGCTCGGCGGTAGTTTGGAAAATGCCGTTGTCTTGGACGATAAAAAAGTGCTCAATCCCGAAGGTCTGCGTTTTGGTGACGAGTTCGTGCGCCACAAGGTGCTTGACGCTATCGGCGATATGTCGCTGTTGGGTCTGAATTTTATCGGCCATTATGAAGCCTTTGCGGGCAGTCATGATCTCAACCATAAGCTCACGCTGGAGCTGTTACGATCCAAAGAGAACTACGAAGTGGTTGAGCTGGGTACCGCCAAGGTCAAGGAGCTGGCCAAAGCTTATGCATGATGCGGTTGTCATCGCGCTGGGGGTGCCCTTGCGCGTGGGCATCTACCATGAGGGTCTTTTGGTCGAATCCATCACTTCTGATCTTCCTGCTTCCGATGCACTGCCGCAGATTTTTGCGCAGCTCCTCTCTCGTTACACCTTTGGTACCCTCGCTTATGCTAAGGGGCCGGGCAGTTTTATGGGGATTAAAGTCGCTTATCTGTTTTTGAAAACCCTCAGCATCGTCAAAGGGTATCGATTTGTAGCAACCGATGCCTTCTTTTTCAACGAAAAACGTCCTATCAAAGCGGTTGGAAAGCTCTATTTCGTTAAAAATGCAGATACAATCGAGACGAGAGCGTTTGATGAAGTGCCCCAGGGTGGTTTTAGCCTACCAGGGCAGATCCGCATCGATGAATTTGATGTCGACACGCTCCCCTTTTATGGGATAGGGGCGGTCGGATAAGGACCCTTTTTGACCGTTAGCGTACCTGCAACCAGTGCCAATCTAGGCCCGGGATTTGATACTTTGGGTTTGGCTTTGGGCCTGTACAACAAAGTTGAGTTTAAGCCGTCGCGTTTTTTTAGTGTGGCGATCAAAGGTGAGGGCGAAGACAATGCCAGACTCAAAGGCAACAACCTTTTTGTGAGCATTTTTAATGATCACTACAAGCGCCTTACTCAGAAGAAGCAAAATTTCAAATTTACTTTTTATAACGAGATTCCTATGTCTCGCGGCTTGGGAAGTTCGTCGGCGGTGGTCGTCAGCGCTATTGCTACGGCGCACGAAGCGGCGGGCGTGCGGGTCTCCAAGCGACGCATTCTC
>DZBC01000158.1 GCA_022729835.1 Sulfuricurvum sp.
GTCTGCTTGACCGGATCCGTGGACCAGTTGGGCAGGTAATCGGCCACCGGGTCGTCCAAATCCACGGCGCCTTCGTCCACCAGGGTGAGGATTGCCGCGGTGGAGGGCATCTTGGCCGCGGAAGCCAGGGCGGCCTCCATCGCTTCGGTGATCGCGCCTTTGATCTTGACCTTGTAGATACGTTCAAGGTTAGAGGTCATCAGCGCCGTGGCAATGCGCGACGCATCGGTGAGCATCAGCAGCCCCTCCGTGGCGAAGTCAAGCCGCCCTACGGGGATAAAATGACGAAACTCATTGTCGAGTGTGTCGTAAATGGTGCGGCGCCCTTGGGGGTCTTTTTTGGTGACCAGCTCCCCTTTGGGCTTGTTGTAGACAATCACCGTGAACTTCTCGGTAGGGGCGACGTGCTTGCCGCTCACATAGACCTGATCGCGCATCTCATCGACCTGCGTGGCCAGATTGGTGACGATCTCGCCGTTGATGCGCACATACCCCGCTTCGATGACGCGGTCGGCCTCGCGGCGCGAGTAGGTGGAGTAGTGGGCGATAAATTTGTTCAGACGCATCATGATTTGATTCCTGCTTCGACCAGGTCGTGCAGGTGCAGCACGCCTTGAATCTGTTGGGCTTCGTCGGTGACGACGAGCAGTTGGATTTTGTAGCTTTCGATCAGTGCGAGCGCTTCGCTGGCGAGCATCGTCGCATTGGAGATGGTTTTTGGACCATGCGTGGCGTAGCGCAGCACTTCGTGTTCGAGCGAAAAGTCGCTGCGCATCAGGGCGCGGCGGATGTCGCCATCGCTGGCAATCCCCACCAAGCGCCCCTCATCATCAGTGATCAAAACAGTGCCAAGTCGCCCCTCGCTGATGCGCAGTAGTGCTTCGCGCAAAGGGGTATTTTGGTGCACAATGGGGAGCTTTTGCGTCCGCATCAGATCGCCCACCTTGACAAAGAGCCGCCGTCCCAAACTTCCGCCTGGATGAAACGAAGCGAAATCGCTCTGCGCAAACCCGCGCGCCTCCATCAGACAGACCGCCAGCGCGTCGCCAAGAGCGAGTGTGAGCGTGGTAGAGCTCGTCGGTGCCGCGCCCAGTGGACACGCTTCGCGCAGTACATGTAAGCCAATACACACATCGCTAAGGCGTCCTAGCGTCGAAGCGGCGTTTTGGGTCATGCCGATAAGTGGCACCGCAAAACGCTTGATATGCGGCAGCATCCGCACCAGCTCTTCGCTCTCACCGCTAAGGCTAATCGCCAGCACCGCGTCTCCAGCACCGATCATCCCCAGATCCCCGTGCATCGCCTCGGTGGGATGCAAGAAGAAACTCGGTGTGCCCGTAGAAGCAAAGGTAGCAGCGATTTTGGCCCCCACCAACCCCGATTTGCCTACGCCTGTGACGATCAGCTTGCCCTTACATGTAAGGATCAGCTCTACCGCATGCGCTATCTCATCACCCAGCAAGGTGCGTGCATGACTCAGGGTTTGTGCTTCTATGGAGAGAACGTTCTTGGCAATAGCGGGAAAATCGTGATTCATGGGTGCTATTATAACCGATTCACTCCATTTCCAGCCGCATCAGATACATCCCATCACCCTCGCTCATCTCGACCTCAAGACTCCCACATTGACTACAGCGGTAGTGTAACTCTTCTAGCGTTGTAACCGCGTTGCAGGCCTTACATGTAATCACAACGCTCTGAATCTCTAGCACCAACTCCGCGCCATCGCAGACGGTCTGTTCCTTGAAGGTATCAAACGCCATGTGCAATAGATGCGGCTCCACGCCGCTAAGCCGTCCGATCTTCACCTCTATGCGGGTGATACGTGTTGCGTCATTGGACGCAGCGTGCTCTTCGCACTGGGTCAGCAGGGCTTGGACTATGGAGTATTCATGCATCAGCAGATCCTTGGTAGTAGCTCGCCCTTAGGCAGTTCCAGATAGCGGCTGCTCCCCCACGGGCTCTTTAAAATAACCCGTCCGGGGCGTTTTTGGCTCACTTCGCCGATCAGCGCGGCGTTACATGTAAGCTCCATAGCGCGTAGGATCTCCAGCGCTCTAGGGGCCTGGGCTTTGGGAAGGGCCAGCACAAAGGTGCCCTCGTTGGCAAAATCGGTGGCTTCAAACCCCAACAACTCGCAAAGACCCCGCACTGGACCTGAAATCGGGATGGCCTCCTCTTCAAGCTCGATGCAGACGTTGGAAGCCACCGCCCATTCGTTGAGTACCGCCGCCAAACCGCCGCGCGTGGCGTCGCGCAGGGCGTGGATCGAAAGCGCACCCTCTAGCAGCGCCGCGACTGCGCCCCACAGCGTCGCACAGTCACTACGCAGATCACCCCAGATGCCGATCCCCTCACGCGCGGCCAAAACGGTCGCACCGTGCGCACCGATATCGCGCGAGACGATGATGGCATCGCCCGCGCAGAGCCTGTGCGCCGAAATGCCGCCATACACGATCTCGCCGATGCCTGAGGTGGTGATAAAGAGCTTGTCGCACGCCCCTTTGGGCACCACCTTGGTATCGCCGCAGACGATGCGTGCGCTAGAGCGCGCTAGCTCCGCGCTCATCGACGCGACGATGCGGCGCAGATCCTCAAGCGCCAATCCCTCTTCGATGATAAACGCGGCGCTCAGATACAGCGGCCTAGCCCCCATCATCGCCAGATCGTTCACCGTCCCCGCAATGGCGATTTTGCCGATATCACCCCCTTCAAAAAAGAGCGGACTCACCGTAAAACCGTCGGTGGTGAAGGCAATCGGACTCTTTATATGTAAGGCTGCCGCGTCTTCGCTTTGAAGCAGCGTCTCATTGCCAAACGCTTCAAAAAAGAGCGAATGGATCAGGCGGTTCATCTCTTCGCCGCCGCCTCCGTGGGAGAGTTGGATGTGGGTCATTTACACCTCCGCAAACCGAAAATAAGCATTACACGCCCCCTCGCTGCTGACCATACAGCTTCCCAGCGGTGTGGATGGGGTGCAGGCGGTGCCAAATACCTTGCACTCTTTGGGAGAGGCGAGTCCTTTGAGGATGGTGCCGCAGATGCAGAGCTTGTGGTCATCGATCGGCTCATTACCAAGATGCTCCGCAAAAACCCGCTCTGCGTCATAGTGCGCATACGCTTCGCGCAGCCGCAGCGCACTGTGGGGGATATCGCCGATGCCGCGCCAGCGAAAGTGTGCTCTGGGCTCCATGTAGCGCTCGATCAGCGCTTGCGCTTTGGTGTTGCCCTCACGACTCACCGCGCGGGTGTATTGCACCTCCACCGCGCAGCGCGCTTCATTTTTTTGACGCACCAGCATCAAAATTCCCTCCATCACATCCACCGGCTCAAAGCCGCTCACCGCCACGGGGGTGCCATAACGTATCGGCAGCGGCTCATAGATCTTCGAGCCCGTAATTACGCTCACATGCGAAGGGCCGATAAAGGCGTTCACCTTTGCGCGACCGTCTGCCATGATCGCATCCACCGCAGGGGGAACAAGGACGTGGTTTGCATGTAAGAAGAGATTCTCCACGCCTGCTTTGATGGCCGCATCAAGCAGCGCCGCGCTCATGGGGGTAGTGGTCTCAAAGCCGATGGCAAAAAAGATCACCTTTTTGTGCGGGTTCTCCCTCGCGATCTTCAGCGCATCCAGAGGAGTATAGAGCGGTCGTATATCGCGCCCCGCCGCACGTTCCTCGGCGAGCGAACCTTTGGAGCCGGGGACTCGGATCATGTCGCCTAGGGTGCAGAGAATGGCATCCTCCATGCGGGAGAGATCAATCGCATGGTCGATCCGCTCTTTGGGCATGATGCAGACCGGACAGCCGGGGCCGTGGATAAAGCGGATGTTTTGGGGCAGGAGCTGTTTGAGCCCGTATTTCATAATGGTATGCGTATGCCCGCCGCACACCTCCATTACATGTAAGGGTTCGCGTAGCGCTTCGGATTCTTGGGTGATGCGCTTTGAGAGCGCTTTGATCACCTCTGCGTCGCGAAAGCCCTCGTACAGGTCGCGTAACTGTAGGCTCACGCTCTGCCCTCGCACGCATCATCCGCTTCGATGCTCCTACGCCGCTCCTCCTCATCCATCGCCTCTAAAATCTCCTTGTACACGGCCAAAGATGCGAGCGCATCCTCCTCGTCGATCTTATTCATCGCAAAGCCGACATGGATCAGCACATAATCGCCGATACCTACTTCATCGCGCATCAGATCCAGACTCACCTGACGTTTAATGCCCATGGTATCGACGGTGGCGACGTTATGTTCGTCGATTTCGACGACTTTGGAGGGGATGGAGAGACACATACTTACCCCCTCATCTTTCGCTTGAAGTTGATCCACTCGACCACGCGCATTACGCTCTCATCATCTTTTGTAGAGAGTTCCAAAATATCCACCCCCGGCTTGAGCGCCCTAGCGGCTGCTTTGGCGCGCTCTACGCTAAAGTCGAAATAGGGCAGCAGATCGGTTTTGGTGATCAGCACCAGATCGGCGGTGCGGAACATCACGGGGTACTTTTCGATCTTATCTTCCCCTTCAGGCACCGAGACGAGCACTATGTTGAGGTGTGCGCCCACATCGTAGCTCGCAGGGCAGACCAGATTGCCGACGTTTTCGATAAAACAGACCGCCGCGCCTTCGATGGGGAGGTGGTGCAGCCCCTCATGCACCATAAAGGCATCAAGGTGACAGGCGGTGCCGGTTTGGATCTGGTGCGCCGCAATGCCTTTGGCGCGGATGCGCTCGGCGTCGCGGCTGGTCTCAAGATCGCCCTCGATGACCACAAAACGAAAATCCGCCAGATCGGCCAGACGCTCAAGAAGCGCCGTTTTGCCGCTGCCGGGGCTGCTCATGAGGTTGATGGCCAGTACGCCGTGCTCCTCGAAGTGTTCGCGGTTGTGCGCGGCTTGATGGTCGTTTTTGTCCAGAATCTTGGTAATGATTTCGATCGTCTTTTTGTCGTTTAACTGCGGGTTGTGGTGCAGGTTTTCATGGGCGTGATGGTGGTCGTGCGAATGGTGATGGTGGTCGTGGTGGTGATCCGGGGTGATGCTACAGCCGCAATCTTTGCACATGTGCTTTTCCTGAATTGGGATTCATGGATTATAGGTTAGCGAGTTGAAAGGGAGTTGAAACGGCGGCTGTTGATGATGTAGATCGCCAGCGTGCTGATCGAACCGCCCGCCACCAGCCA
>DZBC01000159.1 GCA_022729835.1 Sulfuricurvum sp.
GCCCGCCACATAAGAGAGCAAGGCGCGCGACGCGCTGTTGGGATCGACGCCGACGCTGTTGACCAGCGCTTCGGTCACGTCGTGGAGCTTCTGCTCTAACTGTTTTTGATCCACGTCATGCTGATACTGCCCCACACCCAGCGATTTTGGATCGATCTTCACCAGCGCCGCCATCGGGTCGCGCAGACGCTGGGCGATGGAGAGGGCGCCGCGAATCGTCACGTCGAGCTGCGGATACTCCTCTTGGGCTATTTTGGAGGCCGAATAGACCGACGCCCCCGCTTCGCTCACCACCGTATAGGCCAGATCAAGCCCCTCTTCACGCACCAGCCGCGCAAAAAACTCCTGCGTCTCGCGCGAACCCGTACCGTTGCCGATGGCAACGGCGTTAAAACCGTACTTTACATGTAAGGCTTTGATTGTTTTGGCTGAGGCAGCGTAATCGGACTGCGGCGGCGTGGGGAAGATCACCGCATGATCAAGGTACTCTCCTTCGCTGTCGGTAACGGCCAGTTTGCAGCCGCTACGGTACGCCGGATCAACCCCCAAAATCACCCGGAGCGCTACCGGAGCGCCAAGCAGCAACTGCGATAGGTTGCGGCCAAAGGTGGCGATGGAGTGCGCGTCGCTGCGCTCTTTGAGGGTGGCATGGACTTCGCGCTCGATGGAGGGAAAGAGCAGGCGCTTGAAACCGTCCATACACGCTTCAAAAAAGAGCGGCGACGCTTCGGCTCTGCCAAAACGCCTTAGCCGCTGCTCGATACGCTCTTGCGCGAGAAGGATTTTAACCGCAAGCTCTTTTTGTGCGACGGCGCGCATGATGGCGAGGTAACGGTGTGCGGGTATGGCGGCAATGCGCTCTGTTTTATCCGCAAGCTTGGCGTAAAGGCCCTCAGGTTTGAGATGTTTGGTGGCTTTGATCTCGAATGAGGCGTTCTCTAAGATCTCTTTGCGCCAGTAGCGCCGCTCAGAGGGGTCGTCACTGTAACGCTCAGCCAAAATATCCTGCGCGCCGCGAAGCGCCGCATCGACATCTTCATACCCTACCGCGCAAAAACGCTGCGCCTCTTTACGCAGGGCAGCAGGGGTGTGTAGGGCGCTTGCGATTTGATCGGCAAGCGGTTCCAGCCCTGCCGCAATGGCGCTTGCGGCGCGGCTACTCTTTTTTTCTTTGAAAGGGCGGTAGAGATCTTCAAGATGCTGCAAGGTCTGCGCCGCGTCGATCTCAGCGGATAGCGCAGGATCAAGCACGCTACGCTCGGATATGAGGCGCTTGATCTCCTCTTGGCGCGATAAGAGTTTTTGGGTGTAGTCGTAGTGCTGCGACAAGGCACGTAACTGCTCATCGGTGGCGTGTCCGCTGCGCTCTTTGCGGTAACGGGCGATAAAAGGGATGGTCGCACCCTCTTGCATCAGCTTGAGAATATTGGCGACGTTTTGGGGAGAAATTCCGGTTTTTTGAGAGAGTATGGAGACAAGTAAATGCATGGCGCAGTGTACGCAAAAGAAGCAAAAATTACGGCCAAAAATCGTACCGTCTCGATTCTTTAAAGCGATTACATGTAAGATCACGCACAAGATTTGCACCCGTTACGCTTGGACACTCGGTGCTCTCTATCTTCTCAACAAAGCACACCATGTATCGATCACAGTATGGCCTCTTCATTGTCGAACACAACGGTCTCTTTCAAGAATCACGCACTCACCTCTTCATCAACTCACTCGCCGCTTTACAAGAGAACCTCAAAGAACAAAAAGCCAAAGGGTTGCTGATCTCGATGCCACAGGTAAAAACCAAACCCGGCAGCAAGGAATTCGCCCATTTCATCGCCCTGCTTGAGAAACTGGATCGAAAAATCCCCGTCGTCTTCGGCTTCATCGACTACGACACCCAAACCTATCGACAACTGCGCCAGCTTACCGCCGAAACGTCGATCAAACTCTTCAAAAACCTCCACGCCGCCCGTCTTTTTCTCGACCCCAAAGCCTACAAAAGTGGCATGGAAGTGCTGCTGTTTGACGAAGACGAAGCCAACGCACGCAAATTGGCCGCGGAGCTAGGACGATTCGGCTACAGCGTCATCATGGCCAAAAGCGCAGAGCACTTTCACGATCTAATCGACCAACACAAATACAATATGTTCGTCACCCAAAGCTCGCTCAACCGCCAAAACGGCGCCAATAATTCCACCACATCAAAGCCCCTGCAACTCTCCAAACAGCTTATCATGAACCTTCCCGTTTTTGTCGATACCGCCGTGGAAACGCTGGTGTCGTTTACCGGACTAGAAGCACAAAAATCATCCCATAGCATCAAGCACTTCGAGCTCAAAAGCGAGCAAGAGATGCTCTACGCCCTGATGCGGTTCAAAGGTGATATCGAAGGGGTTTTTGTGCTAATTTTTCCGCTTGAACTGGCCCATATTGCCATCAAGGCCATGCTTGGCGAAGAGGTTGGAGAGAAGGATTACGATATGCTCAAAGACGGCGTCGGAGAGCTGTGCAACATCATCACCGGAGGCTCCAAAACCATCCTCTCCAACCAATCGATCAAAGTTACCTTTGAACTCCCACGTACCTACACCTCGCTCAAATCGGCACTTGGCGACATCGGAGAGAACAGCGGCGTCTGGATCGATATGCAGCTTGCGTCCAAGCCATTTTATATGTTTATTACGCGGTAGATATTTAAAAAAATGATGATAGTTTAGAAGTTTGAAGATGGTGGGTCCTCAGGGACTCGAACCCTGGACCACCCCGTTATGAGCGGGGGGCTCTAACCAACTGAGCTAAAGACCCATTTAAAGGGCGCAATTATATTCTCTAAACTCTAAAAAAGAGTTTACATAAAACTCTTTTTTCCGCGAATGTCGTACATATCACGATAACGAAACGTAAGCAGATTTTGCATGATCGCAATGAGGATCATAAAATTGACAAAACTGCTGCCACCATAGCTAAACATCGGCAGAGGCACGCCCACAACCGGGGCGAAACCAATGGTCATGGCGATATTCACGCTCATATAGACAAAAATCATAATGGCGATTCCAGAGCTGACAACCTTAATATACATATCGTCGCTCCAAAACGCAATACCCATCAGATGCGCGATCAGCAGTGCGTACAGAGCAATCAGCAACAATGCGCCGAAAAAACCGAAACGCTCAACCACGTAGGCAAAAATAAAGTCGCTCGACGCAATCGGCAAGAAGCGCATCTGCGTCTGTGTCGCCTCTTCGACACTTTTACCAAGCAAGCCCCCTGAACCAATAGCGATGATCGACTGATAAACCTGATGGCTTGGCTTTTCGCTCACAAAATCGCGCAGTCGCTGCTTTTGGTAGTCATACAATTGTGAATAGATCAGCGGCATAGCGACAATGACGCCGCCTATCAGCGTCACCCAGATTTTCCAACGCACCCCCACGACAAACAAAATACCAAATCCCAACAGCAGCAAAATCGTAGCCGTTCCCAAATCTGGCTCTTTGGCAATCAATACGAATGGCAAAAGAATAAAAAAAGAGAGCCTGACAAAGCCCTTCAAATCATACCCTTCGACAGAGGGAGGATAACGCGCAATCAGGTAGGCTAGCATCATCACAAAAGCCGGTTTCATAAGCTCCGAAGGCTGCAAGGTGAAATTGATAAACGGAATATCGATCCAGCGTTTTGCACCCAATCGGCTGTGTCCAAAAAACTCGACCGAAAAGAGTAATGCGATATTGAGCCAATAAAAAAAGGGAATCAACCAATTAAAACGACGAATGGGCAACAGTAAAATGAGGATGAAAACCACCGCCCCCACTCCGACATAGATCAGGTGTTTGGTGGCCAATGCAGGATGAATCTCACCGATCAGCATCCCCGAGACGACAATCAGCGGAAGAATCATCAAAATCGTAAGAAAATCGAAGTGTGTTAAAATGCGTCTGTCAAGTTTCCACACCGCTGTTCCCTAGCGAAAATTTGCCCCATTATATCCAAGCCAAGGTTAACTCTATGAGCGATTCCGCCACCTTTGACGTCACTGATTCCGAGCGTCTCGACACCTTTTTGGCCCACGCCCTAAAGCAGACCCGCAACCAGATCGCACAGCTCATTAAAGGCGGTCACATCCGCGTTGATACGGAGGTCGGGACCAAACCCGGCCTCAAACTCAAAGCGGGCCAACGCTTACATGTAACCTTCCCCGCCCTCATACCACAGACCGCTCAGGCCATCGATTTTGATGTCGCGGTGCTGTATGAAGACGAATCGATCCTGATCATCGACAAGCCCAGCGACCTAACCGTCCACGCCGCCCCCAGCGTCAAGGAAGCGACGCTGGTAGATTGGCTCATCCACAAAGGGATATCGCTTTCCACCATCAGCGGGGAAGAGCGCCACGGTATCGTGCATCGGCTCGACAAGGGCACCAGCGGCGTCATGGTCATCGCCAAAACCAACGAAGCCCACGAAAAACTCTCGCAGCAGCTCCAAGACAAAAGTATGGGGCGCTACTATCTGGCCATCGTTACCCCGCCGCTCAAAGAGCATCACACCCTCATTGAAGCCCCCATCGGCCGCAGTAGCCACAACCGACTCAAGATGGCCGATATCGCCGATGGAAAAAGCGCCAAAACCCTCTTTTGCGCCCTCTCGCGCAGCCGTGATGGCAAAGAAGAGCTGATCGGAGCCAAACTCTTTACGGGGCGCACCCACCAGATCCGCGTACATCTCGAAACCATCAACCGCCACATTCTGGGGGATCATTTATACGGTGTTAAGAGCAAAGAAGGTAAAATCAGCCGCATTTTACTGCACGCCTATGTCATGTACCTGACACACCCCAAAAGCGGGGAGCGAATGCAGTTTTTCGCGGACATACCGCAAGCGATGCGCGATCATCTACAAAAATTTTTCGACCAGGAACCTCTCGATGCGCTTCTATCTCCTGACTCTTTTAGCCGTCATTTCGACGAGCCTGATCTTTAGCGGCTGTAGCCAACAACCCAAGCCGGCTCCAAAAGTCCTTATTGACGTTTCGCTTCCCGTCGTCTCGCTCAACGGCCATATCAGCGAGATGCAGTCGATTGCGTTTGAATGGAAGAGCATTCAAGACCCGCGCGTTGAAGGCTACTACGTCTACCGCTCCGACCCCAAAGCAGC